>CANDJR010000019.1 GCA_947385105.1 uncultured Eubacterium sp. | reverse complement strand
ATAATGTCAAGACATTATTTTTTATTAAATGTATGGTATTTCACCATACCTGTCTGCCAGCGACCATTATTATCTATAGACCCATCTGTTTATCTACTCCATCCATTCTTCTCTTTATCCGTCTTATAATCAGAACGAACATACCTTACACTTTCAGTAGATTTCATTTCCTCCATAAAACTCTCCACCGCCTTTACATACACCTCTGCCTGTTCCAGTGTGCATATCCGGTTCTTCGATGTAATCTCGTCCCTTATTTCAGAAACCTTTATCCCCTGTTCTGTCTGCACATTCCAGAATCCAGCCAGTTGGTAATCCGTTCCCCGTCCATTATAATCTTCATACACCGGAATCACTTCCCCTTTGGAAGTCCGCCACGATGCAACCTCTGGCTGGAAACGTGACAAGCCTGTCATACCGTGGGAGAGGGGTACGATACTCCCTTAACAGCCTGCCGAGAGGGGTATAGCCATAAGGGGAGGCTGCCCCATAAGCGCGAACTTAATGAAAACTATACAAAAGGTGAATATTTTAGAAGACTTATAAAATAAAAAATTCACGACAAACGCTCTTTCGTGTAAAATGATTTTGCCAAATAATTTACCAAAAGAGGAATGTCATGAATTTACAAAACGATTTTAACAAATTAGACAGCAAGATAAAAGAAGTTTTTGAAAACTGGAACAATAAAAAGCCTGCCCTGTTTTTCTTCAAGAATTTCTGCCACCATTTCCAGCCGTTTTGTTTCCTGCTGCACCTTATATTCCGCAACGGTCAGGTCATGGTTTTTCCCTTTCTGCTTATCTTTTACAAGCACCCCGAAGTGGATAAGCATTTCTATACTTGCTGTCTGACGCAGACTATTTTGCAAAATGTTCTCCAGTGTCTTGGGAGTGAAATCGGAGCGTTTGGAAACATTTGTTTCCAGCCCACGCTTAAACCCTCTGCCTATGAGGACACCCACCACATGCATGTGCGGGCTCGCCTCATCAAAATGAACCACCGCATTTGCAACTTTGAAATCTGGCATTTCCTGCTGTAACTGTTCCAGCGGGGTGTCATATACCTTGCAGATGTTTTCTTTATTCTCTTTTTCGTTATCGATTTCGATAAAGATATTGTCCCAAAAATCCTTATCCCCGCACTGGAACGATTTCACACCCATACTGTTATGCAGCATAAATTTCTTTCAAACGTTCGTATCATTTAAACTTTTTTCTTTCAATTGCGGGCATACGACTGCACATACTATTCAACGGTTACAGACTTCGCCAGGTTTCG
Organism: uncultured Eubacterium sp.; assembly: GCA_947385105.1. Taxonomy (GTDB): domain Bacteria; phylum Bacillota; class Clostridia; order Lachnospirales; family Lachnospiraceae; genus Eubacterium_J. Next base: position 25,083 of record CANDJR010000019.1, on the reverse strand, counting down.
CGGCTTATCTACATCTAGGCCTTTTCCAACTGATACATAGTAGCTGAATAGCTGCAGTGGGATAATCGCAAGGGAATTTGTAAAATATTGATTCGTTTTTGGCAGGTAAATAATGTAATCCGCTGCCTTTTCAATCTCTGTATTGTCTTCATTTGTGACTGCCATGACAAATGCCCCGCGGCTGCGGACTTCGATCATATTGCTCAATGTCTTTTTATACAAATCCGCTTGTGTTGATACAGCAGTTACAAGCGTACCCTCCTCTATGAGTGAAATCGTTCCATGCTTTAATTCTCCGGCAGCATACGCTTCGGAATGGATATACGAAATCTCTTTTAGCTTTAAAGATCCCTCCAGGGATATCGCATAGTCAATTCCCCTGCCAATGAAAAATACATCCCGTGCCGCCAAATAACGGTTTGCAAAACGCTGAATGTCTTCTTTATTTGCGAGAAGCATCTGTATCTGTGCAGGAAGCGCTTTTAGGTCCTTAATCATAGAAGCGTATGCATTGTCGCTTAGCTTGCTGCGAACCTTTGCAAACTTTATCGCCAATAAGTATTGTGCAATCAGCTGCGCTGTATAAGCTTTCGTAGTCGCCACTGCAATTTCCGGGCCAGCCCAGGTATACATAACGCAGTCGGCTTCTCTGGCAATGGAACTGCCGACTACATTTACAATGCCAAGTGTGAGCGCGCCGCGCTTTTTTGCCTCCCGTAAAGCTGCCAGAGAGTCTGCTGTTTCTCCGGACTGACTAATAATAATTACTAACGTGCCTTCTTCGATAATCGGATCACGGTAGCGAAATTCACTTGCCAAATCAACTTCTACCGGGATACGGGCCAACCCTTCAAAGATATACTTACCCGTAATGCCAGTATGATAGGCAGAACCGCAGGCAGCGATATGGATTTTTCGCAGTGCGCGGATTTCCTCATCGCTCATCCCCAATTCCTCGATGACGATTTCTCCGTCCTTTAGGCGCGGATTTAATGTATTGGTGACAGTTTTTGGCTGTTCATTCATCTCTTTTAGCATGAAATATTCATAGCCGCCCTTTTCCGCAGCATTGATATCCCACTCAATATTCTTAGGTTCTTTTTCAATTTCTTCCCCATCAATATTATAAAAGCAGATGTGGTCTTGTGTAAGTACTGCAATTTCTTCGTTTTGAATAAAATATACTTCTCTTGTATATTTTAAGACTGCAGGCACATCAGACGCAATCAAACTGCCAGTTGCATTTTGACCTACAATAAGCGGGCTGTCTTTTCGAACTGCATAGACAACGTCTTTATGATCCGAAAAAATTATGCCCAGTGCATAAGAACCTTCGACCCGGTGCATAACCTTTACAATTGCTTCGATCGGATCGCCTTTATAGTAGTAATCGAGCAGCATTGCCACAACCTCAGTATCTGTCTCTGATCGGAACTGGTATCCTTTTGATGTCAGCTTCTTTTTCAGCTTTAAGTAATTTTCAATAATTCCGTTGTGAACCACAGCAATTGTCTCATCTGTATTATAATGCGGGTGCGCATTTGCATCACTTGGCGCACCGTGTGTTGCCCACCGCGTATGCCCAATGCCAACAGTACCTGGCATCGTATCCCCGCCATGTGTCTGCTCATCCAATACTTTTAAACGCCCAATGGACTTTTGTACCCGGATTTTTTGCCCGTCATATACTGCGATTCCTGCGGAGTCATAACCTCTGTATTCTAGTTTTGACAGCCCGTCTAATAAAATTGGCGCTGCCTGCTGCTTGCCAATATAGCCTACGATTCCACACATTTATGATTCCTCCTGATAAAAACCTGTTCATATCGGTTTGTAATAAATTCCCAGCTATAGGATACTGCAATTCTCTCATGCGCTTTTTTTCCTAATGCAGCGATTTCCCCAGGCTCCATCATTTCCGCCTGATCCAGCAATGCTGCCAAGCTGCCAGGCTTTTTCGTCCAGTAATACGCCCCGTTTTGTGCGACTTCCCGGTTAAAACCTACATCGAATAATAGATTCAAATCCGTGCTTGCAAGCGCCTCCAACAAGCTTGGGTTTGTACCGCCGACCTCATGGCCGTGCAAATATCCATAGGCATTTTCACGAATCTTTTTTAACAGCTCCTGATCATACACAGTCCCTGTGAAACAAATCCGTCCATCCAGCTCAAAATGTGTTTTAGCTTGTAACTCCTGATAAAAACGCTCTGCTGTATCAGTAATGATTGCCAATTTTTTGCTTGTATGGGACTGCATATATTCCCGCAGCATAGTCTCGTAATTATTTTCCGGCACAAAGCGCCCTACAATCAGGTAATAGTCTTTGGCGCAAAGCCCATTTGCTTCATACCACTGCTGCAGCTTTGGATCATTTTCTGCGATTCCAGATGGATCTGTGCTTGCGCCGTAAGCAATATAATCCGTGTTTGGACAGTATTTTGCGTATGTCTTTTGTATATAAGACTCAATATTTTGGCTATCGCAAATGAGTAGGTTTGCATGTTTAACCATAAGCCTTTCTGAAAACTTCCAATAGCGGCGAATCGGTGCACTCCATTTTGCACGTAAAAACTCATGGCCATCCGGATTGACAAACAGCTGTCCGCCCAGACTGTCAATCTTTTGCCGAAAACCTGCAATAAACGGCCCGATCCTACAGGCTAGCACGTAAAAAATGGGATGGGGAATGCGCTTTCTTTTTGCATATCTGATAAAATAGCGCAATGCTTCTACATCATAAGCAATTGCCCGCGCAGGACCAATGCTGCGCCAGACAAAGGTAACACATCTCGCATGATGGTACGTATATTGTGCATGTGCCCTGTCGTATTCTTCCTGTTCTGCTGCACATGCCACATGATAACGGATGCTGCGGTCAGACTGGTATTGCGTCAGTTTATCCACAAATGTCTCAAATCCGCCGTAGCTTGCCGGTATCCCTTTACATCCTATGATAAATACATGCTGTAGGTTCTTATTTTTCATGCTCTTTTGCCTCATCTTTTTCCTGCTGGTATTTTCATTTCGAAAGTATGACATACACAGCCGCCTTTGCTGTTCTGTCGTGTGCATAGCCTTAATTCATTCTATTGTCCGTAAGTAGTGCCGTCTTGCAATGTTCCATCACTTCCGGCTGTACTGCCGTCTTGTGTCGTTCCACTATTCATACTGCCATCTGGTGCTGCTGTACTACTGCCATCTGCATTGCCATTTGGCGCTGCTGTACTACCGTCTGGCGCTTCTCCACCATCTACATAATGATCTTCTGAAACGCCTGTTGGCTGCTCGTCACCTATGCCTTTTCCTGTATCCTGAGCAATATACGCACTGTACCCTTTTACGGTATTGGACGGTACATAGTCATAGTCGCCAAATAGATACTGGTGCAGTTCAATGACATTTTTCTCTAAATCACATGGTACTACAATATATTTTCTGGTAAGATCAAATGTATAAAGTTCAAACGGAAACCCAGTCGTCCCTGTCAGTTCATAGTTAAATAACTGGCTGGCCATAGACACTAACTGCATCTGCGTCAAATCTGTACTAATATCTGAGAGCACTGCATCAATAATATCGTTAATAGTCTTTAATCCGGACGCTTTTGTTTTTTCAATAATCTTTGTCAATACTTCACGCTGGCGCTGTGCACGGCGAAAATCGTTTACGTCATGACGGATACGGCAGTATGCGGTTGCCTGTACGCCATCTAAAAGCTGCACGCCTGCATGGTCGATCATATGCGGTTCCCTGCCTGTATAAGCTGCAGTCTCTGCGATATAGATATTAATCTCATCCATCATCGCACCTTCTTCCACATTAATTTCCAAACCGCCCAGCAAATCAATGACTTCACACAAGGCATTAAAGTCCACGGCCACATAATCCGCAATATCCAAATCAAAATTTTGGTTTAAGGTACGCACTGCCTGCTCCGGCCCGCCATTGTTGTATGCATAGTTTGCCTTCCAATAATAAGGTTCTTCGCTTGTGCCGACGTTTAAATACGTATCGCGGTAAACTGACGCTATTTTCACCTCTTTGGTATCATTATTAATGCTGGCAATCATAATTAAATCACTGTTGCCGGAAGTATAAACACCGCTGTCTGCATTATCCAGACCAAAAATAGCAATATTCGTATACCCGCTTAACACTTCCTGCGTGGTCTGCCCCAAATCTTCATTCACAACATCTTCTGTCTCAATGTTGTCTACATGCTCCATCTTTTGGAACTTCGACCAGACAAACAGCGCTGCTAATAAAAACAACAGTAAAATGATCTCAATGACAAAAATAATAATTTTTCGTTTTTTTCGCCCTTTTTTCCTGCTCAATCGAATTCCCTCCCTTATTCATACATCCTTCGTATTTGAAAAGCATTTTGCATTTCGCCCTGCAAAATATTATTCGCTTGGTATACTCGTATCAGAAACATCTGTGTTTTGCGTGACTGTATCCGATGTTTGTGACTGCGTGACTGCACCCTGGCTTCCTTTGGTGTAATTATCTGGTTCTACACCTGTCTCTTCTTCGTCTCCTATCCCTTTTCCCGTCTCCGCGATAATCTGCTCGCTAAAGCTTTGCACCGTATTCGATGGTGTATACTGCTGATCCTGGAACAAATACCGATGCAGCTGTATGACATTAGTCGCCAAATCACAAGGCACTACAACCGAACCTTTATTTCCCGCTGATGTATTCGTAAGCGTAAATGGGAATCCCGTCGTATCCACAAGCTCATAGCTAAACATCTGAGACGCCAGAGATATTAATTCTGTCAGGGTGAAATTTGTGCTTACATCGTCAAAGACAGAATCAATAATTTTATTAATAGTACCAAGACCTGCTGATTTCGCCTTTGTGACCATTTGGGCTAATACCTCACGCTGTCTTTGTGCACGTTTAAAATCATTGCCTGCCGTATACCGGATACGGCAATATGCAGTTGCCTGCACGCCATTTAAATTATATACGCCAGGCTGCGTAATTGTCTCAGACTCGTGTTCTGTCACCTGAGCGGTTTCCGTAATGTAAAAATCCATCCATTTGGCTTCTTTTTCATCAATCTCGATCTCTACGCCGCCGAGTAAATCGACTGCCTCTGTCACTGCCTCAAAATCAACGACTACATAATCCTGGATGTCTAAGTCAAGGTTACGGTTCAGCATTTTGACAGCTTCTTCCACACCGCCTTTGTTATAAGCATAATTCGCTTTATGGAAATTAAACGAAGCATCATCACTTACATTTAAATACGTATCGCGGTAAACCGATACAAGCTTGACTTCTTTTGTGTCATTATTAATGCTGGCAATCATAATGACATCACTGTTGCCTGCATTATAATTCCCATTGGAACGGTTATCCAGTCCAAATACTGCTATATTTGTATATCCTTTTAATACTTCCTGCGTGGATTCATCTAAATCGGTATTCATGTAATCTTCTGTGCCGATAAAATCCGGCTCATGGTTTAACTTCTGGTATTTTGACCAAACAAACAGCCCAGCCAGCACAACGAGCAGTAAAATGATTTCCACTGTAAAGATAATTATTCTACGCTTTTTCCGCTTTTTTCTTGATGCACTCATATCTGTTTTCCTCCGTTATTTTCGAAACATCCTTTTATCTGCCCATCAGCCTGCGTAAAAACAAGAGACGGTTTTTTATCATAACTGGCACAGTATTTTTGTTAAAATCAGACACCGTACCAGTATGTCTGCGATAATACAGCAGCGGCTCTTTGAAAAACACTGTGCCGCCCTTGTGCATATCATTGATAACGCCAATCCACTGATCATGCATCTGAATATCATCCGGAATCGGCAGGATATATGGTTTCAGACTTCTATGGAATGCCATGCAGCAGCCAATATATTTATTTTTCCATATATTACGCCACATCCCCGCACCGCATCCCCGGTATGCAAAAAAGGACGGATAGAGAACCTGCCTGCCATCCTCTTTTGTTACAATACAGTCATGGACGACAACGCGGCACTTCTGTTCGCGAAAAACCTGCAATACGCGCTGAACTTTGTCCGGTTTCCAGATGTCATCCTGATCTGCTAAGAAAATGTACTTTCCCTGCGTCTTTGCAATCGCATGGGCAATATTTTGTTTAATGCCTCTGCCCGGCCCATGGATGAACTGAATACGCGGATCCTTTGCCGCATAGTTTCCTATCATTTCAAGTGTGTGATCCGTAGAACCGTCATCCGATACGATCAGCTCGTCATGCGGCCCAAGCTGGCACAAAATAGAAGTTAGCTGCTGCTGCAAATAGTTTTCGCCATTATAAACTGCCATTGCTACTGATACACGCACCATAGGGATTCTCCTTTTTCTTATTTTTTCTTTTTCCTGTACTGTTTTAGTTACATTTAATGTCTATCTATTTTGATCCTGCGCCAGAAAGCACAACTTCAAACGTGCGGAACAATATTTTTAAATCCAAGCTCAAAGACCATTCTGAAATATACTGCGTATCCAGCGCTACAATTTTTTCAAAATCAGTAATATCATTGCGGCCGTTTACCTGCCACATTCCGGTCAATCCTGGCTTAATCCCCAAACGTGCGCGGTGATGGAGATTGTATTGCTCTACTTCCTCAACCGTAGGCGGCCGGGTGCCGACCAAACTCATTTCTCCTTTTAGCACATTCCAAAACTGTGGCAGCTCATCAATGGAATATTTTCGCATAAAGTGCCCAATGGGAAAGATTCGCGGATCATCCGCCATTTTAAACATTGGCCCCTGCATTTCATTTTGCATCATCAGATCCTGCTTGCGTTCCTCTGCATCCATATACATAGAACGAAATTTATGGATATAAAACACACGTCCGTTTTTCCCCACCCGCTTTTGGGAAAACAGCACTGGGCCTGGGGACTGCTTTTTAATAATTGGCGCAAAGATAAGAAATGCCACCCCTGTAATCATAAGTCCCACAATACTGCCCGCAATATCCATAAAGCGCTTAAGAAGCAGTTCCTTTTGCGATGCAATATGCAGGCTTGTTGTCAATACCATATAGCTGCCATATTTTTCCAATACTTTGTTTGGCATTAAAGCTGTCTGTGGTACGAGATTGAAATGGACGGTTACGCCAAATTCAATCAGTTCACTGGCAAGCGCTTCGCTGGATTCCCTTGTATTGCCATTAATAAACACTTCATCTACAACGTGTGTCCGCACATATTCATAAAAATCGTCTGCATTTGCCACTACTGGAACTCCGCGTACGGTTTCGCCTTTTCGCTGCTTGTCTGCAATGACAATTCCCCTAACTTCAAACTCACGGTATTCATCGTGCTCAAATTCCCGCACACACTCCTCCGCAAACCGATCCATTGTCAAAATAATCATGACGGCCTTGTCGCGGTTTTTCTTGATCCTGCTGCGTACAAACTCTTTATAAATGCAATGTACAAGATATTCATAGAGGATCGACATCATCCAGAAAACAAACAGGCTCTCTCTGGAATATACTGCTGATAATTTCATTGCATACAAGTAGACAAGCATGCCAACGAAAATGAGGGTACAGGTAGCTGTCACTTCCTGCAGCTCAATGAGTGCCCCGCGTTTAATAATGTGATTATAAGATTCCTTAAAAAAAACGACGCACAGATCCAGCAGTACTAAAATCACGGCCAACCGTAAATACGGCTGGCTTGCATAAGGGTTCATAAAACCGTGACGCATAATATATCCAGTAATAAATGCCAGCTGGAGCAGGATAATGTCTAATATGGTAAAATCCAAATGCTTTGTCCAACCAGTGTTGTCTTTCCTATACATGCTGCTCCTTTAAATTTCTCAGATGGATATACAGCCAGCTGTCTGCATAATCCTCTCGTTCTTTTTGTGTCATTTCACTATATTTATCGTATGTAAGTTTTGCCTGAAACATTTCCTGCTCGCCACATTTATAGCATTCTACATTTTTCCTGCGGGATACGGTTCGTATCCATCCGCATTTGGGGCAAATATATACTTTTATCATCAAAATATCCTTTCCTTTGCCTATTTGTTACTGTTCACTCCGTTTTCAGTAACATGCAAAAATTCATCTAAAATTGCCTTCGGCAATGGAATTTTTGCACTCCTGAATCATTTTCTTACGGACTTTGCAGTAAATGCAAAGTCCTGTGTGAACAGTAACGCCTATTTCCTGTTTCCTTTTTGCTTTACTTTATATATGGTATATCTCTCACTTTGCGCAATCGGCGCTACAGATGCCTGCGCCAAATAATCATCCATATCAAATGCTGTTTGAATTACCAAATAATGTATCCCCAGCTTGCGCAGACAGCGTTTCAGTTTCCCGGCGTCTTTACAGATGCCTTCGTTGACTGCTGCAATTACTTCCTGCTGAAGCGGATAATGCACGCCGTCATAGCCAAACTCTGCCTGATATAAATAAGCCTGGCGCGAAATCCCCCAGCATATGCGTGGTTCATACGTACGTACCTGGTATTCTAAATACATATCAAATGCTGCTACTGGCAAATCTTTTCGGTCCTCTCCCCAGTCTGCCATAATTTCATCTGCTACCACAAGCGTATCCGGTGCAAGTCCATAGATGTTTAACGGCCGGTTCACAGTTTCCCTTCGGATAAAAAAATTAGCGCCCACTGCCAGGCATAGGATAAAAGAAATGCCTCCAAGCAGTATCCGCGTCTTTTGCTTTGAAGTAAATGCTTCTGTCAGCTGATAGGCTATGAGCAATAAAACCGGCAGCAGCCAAAAAAAGCGGTAATACGTTGTTGTATCTGTCAATTTCCCTGCAATGCGGTAGGCAATGCCGTTATATACAAGAATCAGTGCAAGCAGGGCTGCAACAGCGGCTTTGATCCCGATCCGGCTGCCGCCTGCCTTGTTTTTTTTATCCCGCAGCAGCAAAAGTACTAAGCTTACTGCAAAAGCAGCTAAATATAAGGAATCCCCATGATATTGCCGTAGTACACTTAACATGCCTTACACCTCCATTGCCAATATGCCGCCAGAATATAGGACATATACAATCATATAGCATAGATTCGGCAGCACACAGTAAATACTTCTGCGAATATATGCTGCGTCCAAACGTCTGTCAACAAGCATATGGGCTGCTAGCATGATGACAATGAGTGCAGGCACAAGAATCAGGGAAGACATTGAGACTGCAACACTGGCAAATGCTACTACAAACAATTCTGCCCAATTACGCATTTTTGTATCGTCCTTCCAAATACGGTACAGCAAATAAAATATCATAGGTATGACCACATTTGCACAATACGATTTTGCTTCATAATTACGCAGCATTAAAAACTGTGCGCTCGTATCATACACATCCCAAAATACAGTCAAAACGATCGTAATCGTTACAAAAATATATGTTTTTGCCCGATCTTTTCGAAATGCCTCCATGGCAAAACTATATGCGATCATATTTGTCAGCAAGACGCCTAAAACGCCCATTACATATTTTTGCAGCACCAGCGCTGAGATTCCTGTCATCTGGCTGATCCAGGCTGTATTCATATAAAAAGACGACAATGCATAACGCATTTCGATCTGCTCACGCAGCAATCCACTGCTGCCGTCATACAGATACATTGTATCAGTTGCTACAGAAGTCGTCATGTTTCCAATATAATAGGCAAAGTCCCAGCCTATATTTCTTTGCAGTAAAACTGCGGTTAGGCATTCACATACAATTGCCGCTATCATAAGTGCAAGCAGCAGGCGCACGCCAGCAGACGGCTTTGCCTTTTTTTCTTCTGACACCTGTTGCAGCACTTTTCTATTTGCTTTTTTTTCTGAATAGAGAACACTGGCTGCTATGATCAGCAGCAAGATAAGAACCATTACCCAGGTATTGCCTAATACATGCAATTTCTGCCTGGAAAAAATCATGATTTCTGCAATTACCTGAAAAATTGCAAAATATAGAAAGAAACCCACACAAATAATTTCCGGTACTTCTATGTTCCAATGGTAACGGACGCAGACTGCTTTTCCAAATATATAATATACACTTAAACTAAAAACCAATATACTTGTACAGGCTAATAACTGCATGGGTTATCTCCTTTCCAAAAATAAAGTGTATTTGTTTTACTATGCCTCCTGGGACATAAAGTCGCTGTAAAGCGGTAATACTTCATCTGTGCTGCCAATCATTTTCATCTTTCCTTCATGCAGCCATAAAATAGAATCACACAGCTTGTCCAGTGTATCGATACTATGTGAAACAATGATTACCGTACGGTCCTCGTTCATAATCAGTTCTTTCATCTTTGCATAGCTTTTTCTTTTAAACCGTACATCACCGACACTGAGCACTTCATCAATGAGCATAATTTCTGTCTCTAAAATTGCTGTAATGGAAAAAGCCAGCTTGGAATACATGCCGCTTGAATATGCACGTACTGGTTTGTCAATAAAACTGCCAAGCTCTGAAAACTCTATAATTTCATCCAGCTTTTCCCGTATCTGCTGCTCGGTAAACCCTAACAGCAGACCGCTTAAAAAGATATTTTCCCTGCCAGAAAGCTTTTTTTGGAATCCGACTCCAATCGAAAGCAGTGAAATCGTATGTCCATGTAAATTTATAATTCCCTCATCCGGGGAAAAAATACCAGCAATTGCGCGCAGCATTGTAGATTTTCCACTGCCGTTTTTACCGATAATTCCCATAATTTCACCTTTTGGTACTTGAAAGGATACGCCTCTGACAGCTTCAAAGACATCCGGCTGTGTTTTTTTTAGGCTGAACAGGCTGTTTTTTATGGATATTTTGTTCAGGCATTTATAACGGATCTTTAAATCCGACACTTCAATCGCATATTCTTGTTCTTCCATCCTGATTCCTCAATTTCCTTTCACTATCAATGCATTCCTATTACTGCATCACTTTCACATAACTATTTTCGTGTTTATAAATATTATGGACGCCTAGAATAGACAATATGATCCCAATCACAAGCCATATAAAAATCGCGCCCAAGTCCGGCATGGTCTGGTAGATCATGACTTTACGCATCGAATCTATTAACAATGCCATTGGATTAAACTTCAATAAAAAACCGCTTAACGGATATGGCACACGTTTTTCAACATTATAAATAATACCTGTTAAATGAAAAATTAATTTTAAAGATACAGACACAATATATGCCAGATCTTCCATGTATACACCATAATGCATCAGCAGGCTGCTAAATGCGAATGTAATGACAAATAATACAAGTACAAATGGTATCACAAGCAATATTTTCCAGTCAATCGGAATACGGTAGCCAAGCATTAAAACAACGACTAGCGAAAACGAAATCAGCATTTTAAAGGCATTTGACACCATTTTTACAAATATTAATACAAATTTCGGAATATAGACCTTTGTAACAATCGAACTATTTGCCGCTACCAGCTTTACGCTCTGGCGGACACAATTCGAAAAGAAATTCCAGCTGCTGTAACCAATAAAAATAAATACAGGCAAATATGGTTCCCCACGCCGGAATACAATTAATGCCACAAAAGAATATACAAGCATGAAAAGCATTGGCTCTAATATCCACCACATCCAACTAAGATGGGAATTTGCTACTTCTGCTTTTAATTCAGATTTTGCTGCATAAACAGCATAATTGCGGTATTTTTTGATGTCACTAATTATTCTGCTCAATCTATTATCTCCTTGTTTACCCCAGATATTTCCAAAATCCATTGATCGTATAAAAAATCATATAATAAAATGCCTGCAGCCGGCCATATCCGAAACATCGATATGACCCATACTGCATACGTGCAGACTTCCATTTATTTCTCGACTTGCCGCCTGCACTCAGCCGGCATTTTAATCCCAGCGTATTTACTCCAACTGCCGGGCCATATTTTTTTAAAACTTTTAACCATAAAATATAATCTTCGTGGTATTCATCGTGCACAAAACCAAACTCTTTTGCCACTTGCGTCTCCATTACAACGGAACCGCACGGAATCACATTTGTGCGAAGCAGCTGCGAAAAAGAAACACGCTCCGGCACTCCGATACTTTTTCCGGAAGACTGTCCATCTGGTTTCATCAACTCCCTGCCTGTAAAACATAATACAGCCTTTGCACGCAGAATGCAAGCCATTTGTCGCTCCAGCTTATCAGATGCCCACCAATCGTCTGCATCTAAAAATGCCACATACTTGCTTTTTGCCTCCCGGATGCCCCGGTTGCGCGCCGCTGCCACCCCTTGATTGACTGATTGGCGCAAATAATGAATCCTTGGATCTGTGCTAAATTTTTCCAATATCTGGGCCGTGTTGTCAGTGGAACAGTCATCAATCACAAAAAGCTCCCAAGCCTGAAATGTCTGCGCCTGGACAGATGCCACAGCCTGCGCAATATAACGCTGCGCCTGATAAGCCGGCATAATGACTGATATCACTGTATTTTCGCCTGTACACTTATTATTTTTCATAATTTGCGATATCTTTCCCTGTTTGTGCCTGTAGTCTTAAATTTATGTTTGGTTCTTTTTTGTTTACTTCTTTTTTAATTTCTTCTATTTTAATTTCTTCTGGCTTATTTTGCTCTTGTTTATTTTGTTCTTTTTTAAGCGCAGTTTTTTGAGAATCTGCAATCCCTTCCGATTTTTCTTTTTGAAACAAAATTTTTACTGTCAGTAAAATTAATTTGATGTCAAGCCATAAAGAATAATTTTCTATATAAGTCAAATCCATCTTTAATTTATCATAAGGTACGGTATTGTATTTTCCATATACTTGTGCATAACCTGTGAGCCCTGCCTTCATTTTTAACCGGAACCGAAACTGCGGAATGCTGCGTTCATATTCCTTTGTTATTTCTTCCCTCTCTGGTCTTGGGCCTACAAAAGACATGTCACCGATTAGCACATTAAACAGCTGTGGCAGTTCATCAAAGTGCAACCTGCGGATAATCTTCCCCACGGGCGTAATCCGGTCGTCATGCTCGCTTGCCAGCCTTGCGCCCCGTTTTTCTGATTCCACAATCATACTGCGGAATTTGTAGATGCAAAACGGCTTGCTGTTTTTTGTAATGCGCTCCTGTTTATATAAAACCGGGCCGCCATCATACAGTTTAATTGCCAATGCAATGATAAACATCACAGGTGATGCAAGCAAACAGCCTGCCAATGCAATGACAATATCAACAGCACGTTTTACAAAACATTGTCCTATCGTAAGACCATGGTTGCGAAACAACAAAAGCGGTGAATCAAATAAGTTAATTTCTGTTGCACTGATTATCATAATATCTGATATTTTTGGCACAGAATAACAGCGGATGTCATGCGCAAAACAAAACTTTAAAAATAAATTTCGCTCATGGGACGGAATATCACCAATAATAATAGACTCATATTCCGGAATTTTTTGCAAAATTGCATCAATTCCTTCGTTTACGTTCATGGTATCCTTTACCTGGTATTTATCGCCCCTGGACTGCAATTTATAAATCAGCGCCTGCGGGCTGATATCTCCATAAATTAACAGCATTTCATGCGGCGGATACAGCCTTGCATAAATGCCGCGCATTGCAAAAATCCATAAAATCCCTACCAATATCTGCAGCACTGCCAGAAGGATAATTGGAGTTGAAAACTGCATAAATTTCCATTTGGCAATCAATGCAAGCTGCAAATATTCTACTGCATTTGTCGCACACACCGACAGAATTTGAGAATAGAGCACATCAAAATTGCGCAAATAACCAACCCGAAACCCGCCAAGCACTTTCATAAACAGCACGAACACGAGTGCATATAAAAGAATGATCGTCCAATGCCCACGCCGATAAAAATAAAAGCGCCGGAAATATTTGTGCATGTTTGTTAAATCTTCATTTGCATAATAGTAGTACCATAATACTGCAAACATTGCCGTCTGAAGCGCTACAATCAAAGTTGTCCCCAACAATAAAATCACACGCTTATATTGTTCTTTTGAATTCGTCGGTATATTTTTTGCAATCATAAAACCCCTCTTTACCTGCCGGTTTCCTTTGCATGTTTACCAAAAGCACTTACTTGCCTTTTTATTTTTCTGGCCAGTTTCCAAATTCCCCTGCCCTTTAATTTTTCGTATTGTAACAGCAGCTGGTCATAATCGTTTTTTAATTGGGAGATGTTTAAGTATTTTCGCCCCAGCAGGTTTACCATTTCCCGGTATGGAACAAGCCCGCCTGCCACATAGTCTTGAAAACCGATTTCCATTGCTGCATAAACGTCTGCTTCTTCTTTCGTAATGCCTGCGAATGCAAGCAGCCTGTCCATTGCAAGCTCCTCATTCTGCGGGTTTTCCAGATGTAAGAAAAACAGCGTTCGGTAAATGATAAAATTTTGCGGAATCGGGAAATCAAACGTCCATTCATAATCTATGACATGCCAGCATCCTTCTTCATCTACTAAGATATTAGACAAAATAAAATCAATATCAGACACTTTGCTGCATAGCCTGTCTTGTAAGCAATCGATAGCAAGCCCCTCGCCAAACACCTGTGCAAACTGCTCTGTCATTGTAAAAGGCTGGCTTTTTTTATCGCTTCGGATCAGGTGTATCAGCTTTTCTAAGATGCAAAATACTTCCTGCATGTTATGATCCGCTATTGCCTGCCTGATTTTTGCCTGCAGCGCCTGCGCACACAAATACTCAAACTCTGCGGCTGTGGCACCTTGTGCTTTTTTATTGTAATCGTATTTATTATCGTAATCGTATTTATTATCGTATTCATGATCAGATTCATTGCCGCATAATTTGCAGCGGTTAAACTGTAACCCTGCCTGCTCATACTGGCTGCACAGCTGCTGATATGCTTTTGCCATCTGGATGATGTGCGCGCTGCCCTGCGGATACAGCGGCTGTTTGCGTACCCTGCGCGTGTGCTCCTGATACTTTCTGTCTTCCGAATCATCCTGCACGCTGCCTGTATCAATCATATCGGTACGGACTGCATGCTCTCTTGCCCTGTCAGACGCATAGCGTGTGTATAGAACCTGTTCGTATACAACCTGTCCCTTTGCCTGCGTTTGCAGATCACCTGCACGCGCCTTTTTAACTTGCGCATGATCTGCCTGTCCAGCCCTTGCCATACACAAAAATGCGTTTGCAAAAAACGGAAATTGACCTTCTTCGATAATGCTGTCAAACACCTTTTGTTCATCAAAAACCACAACACGGTCATCTTCGTAGTTTACGATATTATAGGTTAAGTCCCCTTTCTTTGGGAGATACTGATCGGAATAAATATCTACCGCAAAACGGTAATCTGGATATGGGTAATAAAACTGTGCCTGCGTATATCCTGCGTCTATGAGCAGTGTTTCCAGTCCCTGCTTTGTATACATATTCACGCCCTGCGCTTTTGTCCTATTTTCAAGCCCTGCAAAGTAACTATGCGTATGTTCTTCTTTGTTGCCTGCCCAGTATTTTAATCCAAATTTATTTTCCGTAGCTACCACAAGCAGTCCGCCGGGTTTTAAATGCTCCTTTAGACAACACAAAAGCTGTTGATCTTCTGCATGACCCAATATTCCAACTGCTAGTACCACATCAAAATCCTTTGGCAAGTGCGCAGCACATTGTTCAAACGGCATTGCATACAAAAAAAGCCGCTCGCTTTCTTTATGCCGCCATGCATTTAGCCTGGCATAGGCTGCATCTGTTTCCTGGCAGGTAACAACTGCGCCCTTTTGCAGTAATACAGACGTAATCGTCCCGCAGCCTGCGCCAAGTTCCAGCACTTTTGCATTTTGCGGAATCTGAAGCCATTGTACCACATGCCCGCGTGATTCTGCCAGCTGATACATTACCTCATAGCTTTTTGATTCTGTAATGCGCTTATGGTAGTCTGTTTCCTCAGACTGCATGATAATTTCCTGCAGCTTTTGGCAGACTTCTGTACGCTTTTGCCCATCTTGTGCCGATTCACAGCTGCTGTCTGCGTCATCCTGCAAATACAGCGTTACTTTTCCAATTTGTTCCTTTAACATACCCAATTTCCTGCTTTTTTATACTCCTGCTCTGATTGGTTCGTTCCTGCTTTTCTATACGCCTGCCCAATTGATTCGTTCCAGCTGAATCTTTACATGCCCAATCTCCTGCCTTGATTGGGCTGCTACCAAATCTTTGTTTTTGTCTGTTTTGTTTTTTGCTTTTATTTTCTATATTTTTCTGTATATTCGCGCAGGCTGCCCCAATTACGGTCTTTTTCCGTCATGATTAGCTCCATATCGTCTGGAATCGGCCAGTCTACTCCGATATCCGGATCATTATAGGCAAGTCCGCCCTCGTCATTCGGATGATAAAAATCAGTACATTTATAAGCAAATTCTGCATAATCTGACAATACAACAAATCCGTGCGCAAAATTCTTAGGAATAAACAGCTGTTTTTTGTTTTCTTCTGATAAGTGGATTCCAAACCACTTTCCATACGTCTTAGAATCCTTACGCAGATCTACTGCCACGTCATATACTTCGCCCCGGATGACCCGCACAAGTTTATCCTGCGGATACTGAATTTGAAAATGCAATCCGCGCAAAACACCTTTTTTCGAAGCAGACTGATTGTCCTGCACAAACTGCATCCCTATCCCCGCTTCTTTGAAATCATCATAATTATATGTTTCCATAAAGTATCCGCGTGCATCTCCAAATACAGTTGGCTCTATTACATAAAGTCCTGCAATTTCACAGGTAGTCACCTTTATTTTTCCCATTTTAAGTCTCCTCTTGCAAGCTTACAGCTTCTGCTGTTTTTGCTGTCTTGTGTATCTTTCATGTAAAAACAGCGCTCTACATATTCTAAGTGTTACAGCCCTTCTGCAATTTCCATTAAGTATTGCCCGTAATTTGTCTTCAGCAGCGGCTCTGCCAGCGCAACTAACTGCTCACGTCCTATAAATCCACGTTTGTACGCAATTTCTTCAATACAGGAAATATACAGCCCCTGGCGCTTTTGAAAGGCAGCGATAAAGTCTGCCGCGTCTAACATAGAATCATGCGTGCCTGTATCCAGCCATGCAAATCCGCGTCCAAGCGTCTCTACTTGTAATAAACCGCGTTTTAAATATTCATTGTTGATAGAAGTAATTTCTATTTCCCCTCTTTCAGAAGGTTTTACATTTTTGGCGATTTCTACCACATCATTATCATAAAAATACAGCCCAGGCACTGCATAATTTGATTTCGGCTGCTTTGGCTTTTCTTCTATCGAGAGCGCTTTGCCGGTTTCGTCAAATTCTACGACGCCGTAAGCACGCGGATCTCTGACATAATATCCAAAAATGACAGCACCTTTTTCCAGCTGCGCCGCACGCTGCAATACAGCAGAAAAGCTTTGTCCGTAAAAGATATTATCTCCCAGCACAAGCGATACGGTATCAGTGCCGATAAATTTTTCTCCTATTAAAAAGGCGTCTGCAAGCCCCCGCGGACTTTCCTGCACCGCATATTCGATATGAATTCCCAGCTGACTGCCATCTTCAAGCAGTTCTTCAAATACTTTCCAGTCCCTTGGCGTTGATATAATTAAAATCTCCCGTATACCCGCCAGCATTAATGTAGACAGCGGATAATAAATCATCGGCTTATCATAAACAGGTATGATCTGTTTTGAGATTGCTTTCGTAAGCGGATACATCCGTGTGCCAGATCCTCCGGCAAGTATTATCCCTTTCATAAATTAGGCTCCTTTATTCATTATGGTTGTTTCGTCCACCCGTTTTTGATATTTTATCTTGTGTATGCACTTATTTCCACAGTTCTATTCGTCTGAGCGAAAAATCTTGATAACGTCTGGTTAAATTCGGATTATAATAAGGATCGCCTGCGCTAATCATATCTGCCCAGCGATTCGTAAAAATATCTACCTCATGGTTATATCTTGCCAGCTTTTGCGGCGTATCTTCATTTCCCCTTGATTTATATTCGTAGTGGTGCAGCATAGCGAATGGGTTGTATACAACCAGTTTACCATTCTTACGAACTTTCAGGCAGTAATCGATATCATTATAAGCGATTTGCAGTTCTTCATCCATGCCCCCTGCTTCTTCAAACACGCTTTTTTTCGTCATCATACAAGCAGCGGTAACTGCGCTGTAGTTCTGCGGACAGAAAATTCGATTCTGATATCCGCCGTTTTCCTTTGGGAAACCCTGAAAGCCTTCTCCGCAAATACCGCCCAGCCCTACAATGACGCCGGCATGCTGTATCGTATTATCAAAGTAAAACAGCCTTGCACCGCACACACCTACATCTTCCCGCATACAGTAGCCGAGCATTTCTTCCATAAAATCCGGCGCAATCACTTCTGTATCATTGTTTAAGAATAATAAATATTCTCCTTTGGAATGGGCTACGCCAAAATTTGTAATTTTTGCATAATTGTATGCATCCTTCCATTGAATGACACGTACCCTGCTATCCTGCTTTTGGATTTGCTGATAATATTCAAACGTAAGATCCTGCGTACTGTTATTTTCTATAATTAAAATTTCATAATTTGGATATTTGCAGTTTTTTAAAACAGATTGTACACATTTATCCAAATCTTCTGTATGGTCTTTACTCGGTATATTAATCGAAACCATCGGTGTTTCTTCCCAATGATAGGACGTATGGTAAATGCCTGGTGTTTGGGATTGTTCTACAGTTGCCGGTATTCCCTGGCGCTTATAATGCGCATCTAGTATCTTTTCGCAAAAGCGGTTCGCCTGCTTCTTGGTATTCCTGGCATGATAAAGCACTTGCGGCACGTGAAGCACCGCCTGTTTCTGCCCATGGTCCTGCATCATACACTGTTCAGCAGCACGTAAATAATAATCATAAGCCGCATCTTCTTCATAATCTGGATTCCATGGCGCAAGACCATCTGCAATATCTGCACGCAGCAGCACCATATTGCCCAAATAATTTGTCGCACGCAGCATATCTACATTAAAGTCTGACTTAAAGACTGGGGCGTTATATGACTTGCCGTCCTCTGCTATCTGATCTTCATCTGTATAGCACATTGCTGCATGGGGATTTTTTCGAATCGCGTTTGCGCAGCTATATAATGCATGTGGTTCCAGTGAATCCCCAGCTGCTGCTATTGTCATCCACTGTTTTTCCAGCTCAGCACCTAACAGCCGCATTTTTGCTTTTGCGGCCTGGATTCCTGCTGCAATCCTGTGCTGTATGCCGTCTTTTTCATCTGCAGGTACCAATATGACACGATCCTTTTGGATTTTCCCCTGCAGCTGTCCAATGAGCCTGCTCTTTTCCTGTTTTGTGCAGACAAGTACCCATCTCCAGTTCGCATAAGTCTGGTTTTTCATAGACGCCGCCAGCTCTGTCAAAGAATGCGTATCCTCAAATGGGGTTATTACATACAGGCACGGCCAATCCATCGACGTATCCTGGCGCTGTCTGGCAAGCTGCTTATCTGACGGGCGGTTCTTTTTCGACCATTTCATATAATTGCCTGTATCCCCGATCAGTTCATACATCTCATTGACCGCACGCTTGCACGCGTTTTTCATCCCGTTGCGCCGCATAAAGTAGTGTGCCTTTTTTAAATAAAACATCACCTGGTGGTTGCCCACAGCACGAAATGCCTGTGTAACAGAGCTTTCACCATCTGTTATCTGCAGGATAAGTTTCTTTTTTCCGCTCATTGGCACGGTTACGCTAAACCCACTGTCACTGAAAGCCTTAGCCTCCCGGAATTCCAAAGCGACATCCGGCTTTGGAAAATGAGCCACTTCACAAGGTACTGGTACTTGAGACTTATCAAATACATTGATTTTGATTGGGTTTTCTGATGCTGCCCATCCAGTTACCACGCAACTTGCACCTGTCACCTGGATACTTGAAATCCGGTAGTTCAGCTGTTTTTGCACCTTCCGAAGCTGCAGAACGCTCCGCTCAAAGATACGTGTGCCATCTGCAAAACAAAAACTGAGCCGATGGTACTTCTCAAGCTGCGCAGGAAGTTTAACTATAATCACATATTCTTTTTTTACGTTCTTGTCATATTTTGCGTACTTTTGCTGTACAGAGCTGTCCGTAAAACAAAGTACCTTTGTCTTTAGCGGATCACGGTCTAAAAAAGCCTGAAATACTGGCTGGCTGGCGTCTTCTTTTTCATGTTCAAACCAGCCAGTCAGTACATAGCTCTGTTTATCCGCAATATGAAAATGTCCTTCTCTTACTACAAATCCACTGTCACTCATTAGAATTGACCATATTTATCCTTATACATTGCATCATAATAGGTTTGATATTCACCGCTTGTCAAATTTTCCATCCATTCTTCATGTTCAAAATACCAGGCAATCGTTTTGCGAATTCCCTGTTCAAATTCTGTCTCCGGCTCCCAGCCGATTTCTGTTTTAATTTTATCCGGTGCAATCGCATAACGTCTGTCATGGCCTTTGCGATCCTCAATGTAAGAAATAAGATCCTTGCTGATCAGCTTCTTACGCGGATCTGTTTCCGGCAGCATGTCATGCAGCGTATCGATGATAATATTTACGATTTCGATATTTTGTTTTTCCATATTTCCGCCGATATTATATGTTTCTCCCAGTCTTCCATGCTCTTGTACCATATCAAGCGCTTTGACATGATCCTCTACATACAGCCAGTCACGAATGTTTTTCCCATCTCCATAAACTGGCAGCTTTTCCCCGTGAAGGGCATTGTTTATCATGAGCGGAATTAATTTTTCCGGAAACTGATACGGCCCATAGTTATTCGAACAATTGGTAATACTTGCCGGAAAATGGTATGTGTCAATATAAGATTTTACCAGTAAATCCGCAGCAGCCTTGCTCGCACTATACGGACTATGCGGCGCATACGGGCTTGTTTCATAGAAATAGCCGCCGTCTTCGTCCAAAGAGCCATATACTTCGTCTGTGGAAACATGCAAAAATCTTTTTCCCTCCTGAAAACTGCCGTCTAAAAATTCCCATGCCTTCTTTGCACAGTTTAGCAGCACCGCTGTACCAAGTACATTTGTCTTAACAAAAATTTCCGGTTCCTGAATGCTGCGATCTACGTGTGATTCTGCTGCAAAATGTACCACACGGTCTATATCGTGTTCTTCAAAGATTTGTGTGATTGCTTCTTTATCGCAAATATCTGCTTTCACAAAGTGGTAGTTTTCTCTGCCCTCGATATCCCTTAAATTTTCTAAATTCCCTGCATATGTCAATGCGTCTACATTAATAATACGAATCTCATTGTTATACCGATGCAGCATATAATGAATGTAATTCGAACCGATAAAACCGGCTCCTCCTGTTACCAGATAAGTTCTCATTTTTTTCTCCTTTTATACATGATACATTCCAAACATTGTTGGGATTCTCTTTTTTCTGATCTATTTTTTCCTAAATACACCCCGCATCAGCGGATCGTATTCAAATAATCTGCTAACGCCTCCTGCCAGCCTGCCATGTAAAAGTCTGTCGTCATACGCAACATATGATTATCTAAGATTGCATAAGCCGGACGCTTTGCCGGCGCGCCAAATTCTTTTGTTGTAATGCGCTCTACGCTGGCAGAAATTCCCATTTGCTGAAAGATTTCTTCTGCAAAATCCGCCCAGCTGCAAAAACCTTCACAAGTTCCATGAAATAAGCCATAATTTTCTGTAGGCTCTAATACATGAATCAGTTTTGCCAATTGCGCTGCGCTCGTCGGTGTGCCAATTTGATCGCCTACAACACGCACGCCTCCTTGTTCTTTTGCCAGCCGCAGCATGGTGCCTACAAAATTTTTACCTTCCCCATACAGCCATGCCGTACGGATCGTAAAATAGCGGTCTGCAAAATCTCTGACAAACTGTTCTCCTGCTAACTTTGTCGCCCCATACACATTGATCGGCTCTGGCTGGTCTGTCTCCACATACGGTCTGTCAATTGCACCGGAAAACACATAATCCGTTGAAATCTGAAACAGCTTCGCACTGGTTTCTCTTGCCGCAATACTTAAATTTCTAGGGCCTATGGCATTTATTCGAAACGCCTTATCATATTCTGATTCACACAAGTCTACGGCTGTCATTGCCCCGCAATTGATGATGACATCCGGCCGCTTTTCCCGTACCAGACGCATCACTGCATCCAGATCTGTAATATCCAGCTGCTGTACGTCTGTGTTTATCAATTCTGCTTGTTCTGCCTGATATTCTTTATTTAATGCATGTCCCAGCTGACCATTGCAGCCTGTTAGCAACAGCTTTTTCATTTTCTATTCTCCTAATCCTGATTCAATCAGTTCTATGATCCCTTGGAGGGCGGCATCTTCATCCTCGCCCTCGCAAATCAGCTCTATTTCATCACCGCTTTTTACACACGCACCGAGCACACTGAGTACGCTCTTTGCATTAGCGATATTTTCCCCTCCATATTTAAATGTAATGATAGAATCATAATCAATTGCATTTTTACATAAAACCCCAGCCGGACGCAAATGCAAGCCAGTAGGATTTTTTATCTTCACTTTTTGACTTACCATATTTTTTACTCCTACAACATTATTTTTGTAATTAACTCTGCCAGCTTTGCTGCTTCTCCCTCAATTTCTTTTTGATCTTTCCCCTCGATCATAACCCGCACGAGCGGCTCTGTACCAGACGGACGGATTAATACCCTGCCTTCTCCATGGAATTTTTCTTCTAACTGCGTAATTGCTTCTGCAATTTCTGTATATTCCATATAATGTTCTTTTTTGTGGTTTGGAACTTTCGCATTGACAAGCGCCTGCGGATAAACTTCCATGACAGAAGCAAGCTCTGAAAGCTTTTGTCCGTTATCCACCATCACCTGCAGCACGTGCAGAGCGCTCAGCAGACCATCGCCTGTCGTATTATCATCCAAGAAAATAATATGCCCGGATTGTTCTCCCCCCAAATTATATCCTTGCTCCATCATGTGTTCCAATACATAACGGTCTCCAACCTTTGTAGTCTCGACATGGATTTCATTTTCTTTTCCCATGATTGTAAAGCCTAAATTTGACATAACTGTGACCACAATGGTATCTTTTTTCAACTTCCCCTTTTGTTTCATATAAGTTCCACAAATTGCCATCAGTTGATCGCCATCTACGATATTGCCTTGCTCATCAACAGCTAAAAGACGGTCGGCATCACCGTCAAATGCAAGCCCAATGTCTGCTTTTTCATAGACGACTCTTGCACGCAGCTCATCCATATGTGTTGAGCCGCAGTTTGCATTAATATTCGTCCCATCCGGATGGATATGGATTGGAATGAGTTCAGCTCCTAACTCCTGCAGTGTCTTTACTGAAGTGTAATAAGCAGCGCCTTCTGCACAGTCAGCGACAATTTTTATCCCATGCAGATCAACTGGCACGCACTTTTTCATAAATGCCACGTACTCATCCCGGATATCAAACCGATAATCAATCCTTCCTACGCCTGATCCTATCGGAAGTACGACGTCTTTCATATGATTTTTGATCATTGCTTCGATTTCATCTTCCAGCTCATCAGACAGCTTATAGCCATCCCCGTTAAAAAACTTGATGCCGTTAAACTCCATCGGATTATGGGATGCAGAAATTACAACACCTGCATCTACTTTATGCTTTCTTGTCAGATAGGCAACTGCAGGCGTTGGTAATACGCCTACATAAATTGCATTTGCCCCTACTGAACAGATGCCCCCCATCAGTGCACTGGCAAGCATACCGCCAGAAATGCGTGTATCGCACCCTACGATCAGCGTTGGCTGATGCTCTTTTTCTTTTGTAAGTACGTATGCCCCAGCCTGACCTAGCTGTGTTGCAAGCTCTATCGTAAGTTCTGCGCCTGCTACTCCTCTGACTCCATCTGTTCCAAACATTCTGCCCATTTTCTATTCCTCCAGACTTCTATCTAATTCATTCTATCATCAGCTTCGGTATCCGTTCCTGTCTCTACATCATCTGCAACAGTTGTATCATCATCGGTACCTGTTTGGCTGCCATTCTCATCTGGATCGTCGTTTGTGTCTTCATTCGTATAAATCGTATACGATATATTTGTCTCACCTACAATATATCGATTGTCTATTGATATTTGCAGCTGATCGACATGGCTGCCAGCTGATATCCCTCCTACATCCAAAATTGGGTGTATGTCATCAACTGTCAATTGATCCAGATCTGCTTTTAGTCCATATACAACGATATTAACCTGCCTGCTGTTATATTTAATACTACAGTTTTCCGGCAAATTATCAACGTCAATATTTTCTACCGGCACACTAAAGCTTCTTCTTTCCAGCTCCTCTACATCAATGGTAATGATAATGCTGGCTTGTGCAGAATCACTTAACGATACGCCTGACGGCAAATATTTTGTGATATCTACCTGCTGCTTTAGCGGTTCTTCTGTATCCTGAACATTAATGAGTCCTTCTGGTATGGTAATCGCATTGATTGCATTTAAAATATCAGAGTTGCCTTTTATGCTAATCTCCTCTGGATCTGTATGAACTGCCACGACTTCAAACCCGTCTGCAGGCTCTCCGGAATAGTCCACCTTAATCGGTACGATCTTTTCTGATACAACACCTGCTTTTACAGTCACTGTATTCAGGTTCAGCGTTAATTTTGTAATGTCAATTGCACTTCCTTTTTTATCCAGCAGAACTGGCACTACATTATCCGTAATTTCCGTACTCATATTGGATATATCTATCACAGCATTTACGGTATCTATTTTAGATACAACTGCTTTTGGACCCGATATCCTTAGTATATTCGGCGTCACATCCATATCGTCTAAAGCATATCCTTCTGCTGGTTCCCCCTGGGAAACAGGCTGAATAATAAATGTCTTTCGCATCAGATCTTCCAGATTTACCCTAATCCGCTGCGCACGCTTTGATATCGAAATCTGATTTACGGAACGCTGCGCTGTAATTTCTACTGGTACAACATTCTCTGTCTCACCAATAATTATCTGCCTCATATCTGCAGTTGCCTTAAAATCAGAATTATAGATCGGAAGAGCGTCGTGTAGGGAAAGAGTGTGACCTGAAGTGGG
>CANDJR010000018.1 GCA_947385105.1 uncultured Eubacterium sp. | reverse complement strand
GAGCTGTCTAGGGGACTTGAACCCCCGACCTCCGCCTTACCAAGGCGACGCGCTACCGACTGCGCCAAGACAGCTTAATATAAAATTATTCAGCTGGTAAAAATTTCCTTACCAAGGCTGCGTGCTATCAACTGCACGAAAGTAGCTTTCCAATCCAAAATTTTTAGAAAATAAAAATATAGACCGCTGTATCTGGACAGCTTTGCTACGTGAAATACTATACTATAAGTTCGACAAAATGTCAATGTTTTTTTCAAAAACATTATTCCAATGGGCTGCATTCGTTACTGTTCACTCTGTTCTCAGTAATCTGCATTCAGTAAGCGTGTTTCCAGAGAACTTTCCTATATTATGATGGAAAAACAAGTGCTAATGTGGTACTATAAAAATGAAAAAGCGCTCATCACACCAAGGTTTTGCATTTACTGCAAAACCTGTAAGAACACGTATGTTTGGCCAAGTGTGAATGCAGTCGTTAAGTTAGAATTCGAAAATTCATATAGATTTATTGTCACAATGGCAGTAGATGTGTTATATTATTTAATTATACGCCGAAATATTTTACAGTTTTGCTAAGACTTGGGCCATGCTTATTTGCTGATACGATCAGGTGATAAGCTGTGCAGAAAGGAGCAGATAATGTTACAGCACGGAGAAAATTTGTTTTTTCAAAATACCTGCATTGACTTTTCCGCAAATATGAATTTCCTTGGAATTCCAGAGCCTGTGATGCAGGCGGCAAGGAGCGGTTTAGTGGCAGCCATGCGTTTTTTGCAGGAACATGAAGGCACTTTGGAAGAACATATTGCGCAATGGGAGAGAGTACAGCCGCAGCATGTGTTTTGCAGCAACGGGGCTTCGGAGGTGGTTACAAGCTTTTTAGCGGCAAAAAAGCCACGGCAGGCATTGATCCCGGCACCAGGGTTTGAGGAATATATCCGGGCGCTTTCCATAGTAAAATGCGGCATTACTTATTATTATACAAAAGAATCCGAAGACTTTTGCATCCAGGCAGAAGACTTTTGCAGTCAGATTACGGATGAGATAGACGTAGTCTTTTTATGCAATCCAGGAAATCCTACGACAGTGCTTTATGACAAATCATTTCTTGAAACGGTTTTGCAAAAGTGTGAAGAAGTACATGCTTTTTTGATTTTAGATGAATGTTTGCTTGGGTTTGTAGAAGGGGCTGAGCAGCTTTCCATGGTATCTGAACATGCGAGCGAATGGCTGTTTATTGTAAAAGCGTTTACCAATATGTTTGCTCTGCCAGGTATCCGGCTAGGTTATGGAATCTGCACAAACCAAGAAATTATGGATCAGATGCGAAAGACAGTTTTGCAGATTGTTTCCAAAGTAGCACAGTGTGCGGGGATTGCCTGTACAAAAGAACAGGAATTTGTACATAGATCTGCAAAGGAAGTAGCGCAGGAACGGCAATGGCTACTCTCTGAATTAGAAAAGCTTGGTATTACAAATGCAAAAGGGCAGGCAAATTTTATTTTTTTTACAAGCCGTCCGGGATTGCATGCGTTTAGTATCATGCATGGAATGATGCTGCGCGACTGCAGCAATTTGGAGGGGCTCTCACAAGGATATTACCGGATCACGGTGCGCAGCAGGGAGGAAAATGAAAAGCTGCTGGAGATGTTAGGAGAGTGGCAAAAGTAAACGATGGATATTTTGATGATAGGAATCGATCATAGCAAAGCGGAGCTTTCCATGCGGGAACAGTTTTCTCTTACAACGGTACAGGCAAAACGGGCTATGCAGGAAATGAAAAAACAGCCAGGAGTCCGGGGCTGTATCTTGTTGTCAACATGTAACCGCATGGAACTTTGGATGAGCACAGGACAAAAGATAGTGCAAAACGGCGTAACGTGGGTTGCCGAGGTATTTATAAATCTGCTGGAAGAAATCAAACAGATAAAACTAGAGGCAGCATGCTATGAACCATATCTGAACTACAGGCAGGATCAAGACGCAGCAGAGCATTTGTTTTATCTGGCCGCAGGCTTAAAATCCAGAATCTTAGGTGAAGATCAAATTTTAACCCAGGTAAAAGAGGCATTACAGCGCTCCCGTGAGATCTATTGCACGGATACATTGCTGGAAGTATTATTCCGCTATGCTGTGACTGCTGGCAAGGAAGTAAAGACACATGCACCAATGCCGCATACAGACAGTTCTGTGGCGCATTATGCAATTGCAGGGCTTAAGCAGCAGGGATATGTATTTGCAGGGAAAAGATGCCTTGTGATCGGCAATGGGCAGATGGGAAAATTAGCAGCGCAGGCGCTGCAGGAAGAAGGTGCCGCCGTCACAGTGACGGTGCGCCAATATAAAAGCGGTAGGGTTGAGATTCCAAAGGGCTGCAGCCGTATCCATTATGGACAGAGGTATGAGCTGATGGCAAAATGTGATGTCATCGTCTCTGCAACGGTGAGTCCGAATCTGACCATCCGCAAAGCTGAGCTGGAAACAGCAAGAGAGCATATGCAAAAAGACCAAATATATATTGACCTTGCTGTGCCGCGTGACATGGAGGCAGAAATTGCGCAGTTAACAGGGATTACGCTTTATAATATAGATGCTTTTGAAAGTAATAGCATAACGAGCGAGGCGGACGGCCTGTATCGGAAAGCAGAAGCACTGTTAAAAATAAAGCTGGAAGAGTTTTTGGCATGGTACCAATGCAGGGAACTTGTGCCAAGGCTTAAGCAGATCGGGCAGTATGTGGCGGAAGATATTTGCTGGCGCATGCAGCCGGCAATGTGTACGCTGCCAAAAGGCACACAGGAGGAAGTTAGCCTGCATTTGCAGCAAAAAGCGGCAAAGGCAGTAGACAGACTGTTATTTACTTTGCGGGACGGTTTGCCAAGAGAAGAATTATACCACTGCGTAGAGCTGTTAGAGCGTCGTATAAAAGAGGAAGGCAAATAAGGAGGCTGTGGATGGACGGACTGTCATATTTTCCACTATTTATAAATTTGGCACAGAAGCGGTTTATTGTTTTTGGCGCTGGCAGCATTGCAGCCAGACGGATTACAAAGCTTTTGCGCTATGGCGCTAATGCGGTTGTCATTGCACCCCACATACATGTGCAGGTGAAACAGTTAGCAGCCAAGTATCCGAAACAGCTTATTTTGCAGGAGCGGGCATACGAACAAGGGGAGCTGTGTGCAGAGGAGGCGGATTATGTTTTGGCGGCTACAGACGATCTGGCGGTCAATACGCAGATTGCAGCAGAGTGCCGCAAAAAAAAGATACTGGTCAACCATATTTCAGACCGCCGCCAGTGTGACTTCTATTTCCCAGCACTTGTCGAACAGGAACATTTTGTGCTTGGCATTATAAGCACAGACGGCAATCATAGCAGTGTGGCGAAGGTTAGCGCAAAGCTGCGTCAGCACATAGATTTAGATAAGATATAAATTTAGATAAAATACATAGATTTAGATAAAATATAGATATTAGATAAGATCTAAATATAGATAAGATAAAGATTTAGACAGTTATATATTTCAATAAAGAAAAGAAAAAGGAATCAAAACAGAAACATCAAACAGACTGACAGATTGGCAGGCAGGGTAAAAAGAGATGAGGCAGCAAATTCGGATTGGAACAAGGGAAAGCCTTCTGGCGGTTGCACAGGCGAAATTATTAAAACAATTTATAGAATCCAGGCATCCAGAAATCGAGGTATCCTTATGCTGTATGAAAACGACAGGGGATCGGATTTTACATAAAAAATTAGAAGAAATAGGCGGCAAAGGGCTGTTTGTGAAAGAATTGGATTTGGCATTACAAGAGCACCGTACGGATTTGTCCGTGCATTCCTTAAAAGATATGCCTATGGAAGAAGACCCGGAATACCCTATTTTAGGCTATTCCAAAAGAGAAGACCCAGCCGATGTGCTTGTACTGCCCAAGGGGTGTACACAATTGGATCTCACATTGCCCATTGGCAGCGCAAGCCAAAGACGCTGCCTGCAGCTGAAACAAATTTATGCAGGGTGTCAGACAAAACTGATTCGCGGCAATGTGCTGACGCGGCTTGAAAAACTAGATTCAGCTCAAGAATTAAATTTAGCCCAAGAATTAAATTTAGCTCAAGAATCAGATTCCGTTCAGGAAGTTGTTTTCAATCAAGGGCAAAGGGAATACGGGGCAGTTGTGCTGGCTGCTGCGGGATTAAAGCGCTTGGGGCTGGAACATCGTATTAGCCGCCGTTTTTTGCCGACAGAGATGATCCCGGCAGCTGGTCAGGGGATTTTAGCGGTACAAGGGCACAAGGATTTTGATGTAAGCCTGCTGGCAGGATTTTTTGATGAACAGGCAAAGTGGCAGGCGTATGCAGAACGCAGCTTTGTACAGGCGCTGGACGGCGGTTGTTCCCTGCCAGTAGCGGCACATGCCACAGCTTTGGCACATGGCGATATGCTGCTGACAGGCTTTTTTGGGACAGACAAAACGAAGCGAGGCTACATTACGGCAGCAGTAACAGGCAAAAACGAAGATGCAAAGACGCTGGGCATACAATTAGCAGAAAAAGTGCTGGCACTGGAAACACAGCAGGCAACCTAAGTTAGGAAATAATCAGAACAAGGAATAGGGCAATACGATGCAATATAACCAACAGGAGAATAGCGGAAAAGTATATTTAGTAGGGGCAGGGCCTGGGGATATCGAATTGCTTACCCTAAAAGGCAGGCAGGTCTTAGAACAGGCAGATACGATTATTTATGACGCGCTTGTAGGTATGGGCATTTTGGCTATCCTTCCTGCAGCTGCAGAAAAAATCAATGTCGGAAAGCGGGCTGGAAACCATCAGATGCCGCAGGAGGAAATTAACCACCTGCTTTTAGAACAGGCATTGGCAGGAAAGACCGTCGTACGGCTCAAAGGCGGAGATCCGTTTTTATTTGGAAGGGGCGGCGAGGAATTAGAGTTACTTGAGCAGCATCAGATTCCTTATGAGGTCGTGCCAGGTGTGACATCGGCGTTCGCAGTCCCGGCATATGCAGGAATCCCAATTACACAGCGGGATTTGTCTTCTGGCGTACATATTTTAACAGGGCATAAAAAGCAGGATGCCCAGTTAGACATTGCGTTTGATGCGCTGCTTCGTACAGGCGGGACCTATGTGTTCTTAATGGGAATCGCGTCCTTGCATGAGATTCTAACAGGTTTTTTGGATGCAGGTATCAATCCCGACACACCAGCTGCTTTGATCCAGCAGGGGACATGCGCGGCACAGCGGCAAGTAATTGCTTCGGTGTCATCGCTGGAGGAGGCAGCCAAAGAAACAAAGATACAAGCTCCTGCTGTCCTTGTTGTCGGAGAAGTGGCAGCGCTTGGCAGGCGGTTTGGATGGTATGAAAAGCAGCCGCTTTTTGGCAGACGGATCTTACTTACCCGCCCCCAGTCACGGAATGAGAAATTGGCACAGTACTTACGCAGACTTGGCGCTGAAGTTTTGGAAATGCCTGCAATCCGAACTGCTCTGCGAGATTGTCAGACACAGCTGCGTGAGGTTTTAGAAGGAATTTCTGCTTATCAGTATTTGGTATTTACTTCGCCGGCAGGTGTTTTGTATTTTTTTACGTTGCTTGCGCAAATGGAGCTTGATATCCGCTGTATTGGCTCAATTCGTATTGCAGCCATTGGCAGTGCTACAGCTGCTGCCTTACAGGAGCATGGGCTAAAAGCAGCGCTTGTTCCAAAGCAGTATCATGGCATTGCGCTTGGACGTCTTTTAAACCAGACGGTACAGGAGAAAGAACAGGTGCTGCTGCTTCGGTCGTCAGCGGGAAATCCAAGGCTGGTAGAAGAAATAAAGCGGGGAAAGCAAATCCAGGTTACAGATCTTGCAATCTATGATACGTTTGACAGTATGGACGGCAATAAGCAAGCGCTTGCGCTTGAAAGCCTTATTATGGACGATCAGCTGGACGCGGTTTTCTTTGCCAGTGCTTCAGCTGTGCGCGGCTTTGCAAAGGCGGCAAAGGGAGCCGTGCTGACACAGGTAAAAGCCGTCTGCATTGGACAGATGACGGCAAAGCAGGCGCAGGCATATGGGATGCAGGTATTTCAGGCTCAAAAAGAGACGATACAAAGCATGGTACAGACAGTCATCCAGCTGGCGGACAGAAAGATATTATAACAGGAAAGAGGTTATCACACTATGGAATTAGACATTCGGCCAAGGCGTTTGCGCGCCAATCCTATTTTGCGCAAGATGGTACGAGAGACACGGATCGATGCGTCTTCACTTATCTATCCGCTGTTTGTAACAGAAGGCAGACAGAAAAAAGAAGCAATCCGTTCCATGCCAGGCCAATACCGCTACAGTGTTGACGGTATGGGCGAAAAGCTTACAGAGCTTGCGCAGGCAGGGGTATCTGCAGTTATGCTGTTTGGAATTACAGAAAATAAAGATGAGATTGGCAGCAGCGCGTATGCGCAGGACGGCATTGTACAGCGGGCTTTGTTTTGGGCCAAGCGTGAATTTCCGCAGATGTACTTCATCACAGATGTATGTATGTGTGAATATACATCCCATGGACATTGTGGTATTTTGCACGGACAGGATGTGGATAATGATCAAACAGTAGAAAGCCTTGCAAAAATTGCCGTTTCCCATGCGCAGGCTGGTGCAGATATGGTCGCTCCCTCAGATATGATGGATGGCCGCGTCCGGATGCTTCGCCATGCATTAGATATACATGGGTATGAGCAAGTGCCGGTCATGGCGTACTCCGCCAAATTTGCATCCTCCTTTTACGGGCCGTTTCGTGAAGCGGCAGGGTCAGCGCCAGCGTTTGGCGACCGCAAGACATACCAGATGGATTTCCATAACCGCAGAGAGGCGTTAAAAGAAATTGCTCTGGATTTAGCGGAAGGTGCAGATATCATTATGGTAAAGCCTGCAATGGCATATGGGGATTTGATAAGAGAAGCGAAAGAGCTATCAAATGTTCCGGTAGCAGCTTATAGTGTAAGTGGGGAATATGCTATGGTAAAAGCAGCTGCGCAGGCTGATTTTATTGAGGAAGAACGCATGATTTGTGAGCTGGCAGCATGTGCGTACCGTGCAGGGACAGATCTGTATATTACCTATTTTGCACAAGAGCTGGCAGGTTATATCAAAGAAGGGAAGATCGGGTAATGACACGTTCACAAGCATTATTTGAAGAAGCAAAAAAATATCTGCCGGGCGGCGTAAATTCCCCGGTACGTGCCTTTGGCTCAGTTGGCGCTGTACCGCCCTTTTTAAAGAAAGCAGATCGAGCGTATGTATGGGATGAGGATGATAACCGCTATGTAGATTTTGTCGGCTCGTGGGGGCCGATGATTTTAGGGCACAACCAAAAGGAAATAACCGACAGTGTCATAGAGGCATGCAGACAGGGGCTGAGCTATGGCGCTGCGACGAAAATCGAAGTAGATATGGCCAGGCAGATTTGTGAAATGGTTCCGTCTGTGGAAATGGTACGCATGGTAAATTCAGGGACAGAGGCTGTGATGAGTGCAGTCCGTGCTGCAAGAGGCTATACGGGCCGTGATAAAATTCTAAAGTTTACAGGCTGTTATCACGGGCATTCGGATGGGATGCTGGTAAAAGCTGGTTCAGGAGCTATGACATTCGGCGTGCCGGACAGTGCAGGCGTACCTGCCGCTTATACAGAGCATACGCTGCTTGCAGCATACAATGATTTAGACAGTGTGCAAACGTGCTTTGCTGCAATGGGCGAGCAGATAGCAGCAGTGATCGTCGAGCCAGTTGCAGCCAATATGGGCGTGGTACTGCCAGAACCTGGATTTTTGGAAGGCTTACGCAGCATTTGTACACAGTATGGAGCAGTGCTTATCTTTGATGAGGTCATTACCGGATTTCGTCTGTGCGCAGGCGGCGCGCAGCAATGGTTTCAGGTGACGCCGGACTTAACGACGTTTGGAAAAATTATCGGTGCAGGCATGCCAGTTGGTGCATATGGCGGAAAACGGGAAATTATGGAGATGGTAGCGCCCATAGGCCCAGTATATCAGGCCGGGACATTGAGCGGCAATCCGGTAGCTATGGCAGCAGGCATGACCCAGCTTCGTATTTTAAAGCAAAACCCACAGATTTATGAGCAGCTCAATCAGACAAGCGAACACTTTTTTAAAAAGCTTGCCAATTCAGTATATCAGGCCGGATTGCCCTGGCACATAAATCATATTGGTTCCTTGGGATGTCTGTTTTTTACAGATAGCGTTGTACATGATTATGAAAGTGCGCTTACCTCAGATACACAAGCTTATGCCGGGTTTTGCAACGCAATGCGAAAGGCGGGCTTTTATCTGGCACCGTCACAGTTTGAAGCTATGTTTATATCAGCGGCACATACAACGGATCAGTTAGATAGTCTGGTACAGGCAGCTTCAGATTATTTCTGAAAAACAGATTGTGTATGAAAAACAGCCTATGAAATAAAAATAGACGATTAAAAAGCAGACAATACAAAAAAGCAGGCTATGAAGTAAGAGCAGGCTATGAAATAAAAACAGACGATACAAAAAAGCAGGCTATGAAGTAAAAACAGACAATACATAAAAGCAGCCTATGAAATAGAAGCAGACAATTCATAAAAACAGATCATATAGAAAAAAGGAATCCTGACATGCAAACAGGACAAAAGAGAGCGGGCAGTCAGAATAAACAAAACAGAACGAGACAGAATATAAAAAAACAAACGAATACAACACACAACAAGGCCAAAAGAGTAGGTGCCATCCTGCTTTGCTTTAGCTTGGCAGTGCTATTAGGCAGATACGTTTGGCAAAGGTATGAGGGCAGGGCAGGGCGCATGCCGGGTGCACAGGCAGAAGAAGGAAACATTCCAAGACCTGTGCTGGACGTAGAGCTTTTGACAGTGAACGAATATTCCCGGCCAGCCATTGCATTAAATCAAGTAAAGGGCGTCGTAATCCATTATACCGCAAATCCGGGTACTTCTGCGAAAAATAACAGAGATTATTTTGAAGGACTAAAGGATTCACATATTACAAAAGCAAGCAGCCATTTTATCATAGGCTTGGAGGGTGAGATTGTGCAGTGCATCCCATGCAGTGAAATTTCCTATGCTTCAAATGAACGCAATATAGATACGATTTCAATTGAGTGCTGTATCCAAGACGATACGGGCAAGTTTAACAAAGCGACTTATGAAGCAGTGGTCCATTTATCTGCATGGTTGGCAGAACGCTATCGCTTAGAGGTATCTGATATCATCCGCCATTATGACGTTACCGGTAAAAATTGCCCGAAATATTATGTCGAACATCCGAATGCATGGGAAACGTTCCTTTCGGATGTGCAGGCATATTTGGTTCGGTATGGTGTATCATAAGCAACATAAGGAAACAGGAGGGAGCTATGCAAAAAGTCTATGAAGCTCTGCAGCAAGGCAGGGAAATACGCAAAAACCTAATTGAATTAAAAAAAATGCTAAAGGAAGAAGGAGCGCTGGACACGTACTTATCTATGACAGAGGATGATGAACTGCTTGCGTCCTTTTTACAGGATGAAGATGCGAAAACGAGGAAAAATGCAGCACTCGTCCTTGGGCTTTTGCTAAGCCAGGAAAGTTTAGATAAACTATGGGATGCCTATCTGGCAGAAACGCAGCTTTTTGTAAAAAGCGCCTATTTGGCTGCTATGCAAAAATTAGACTGCCGGGTATATGAAGCGCAGTTAAAAGAGCGTTACAGGCAGTTATCCGCCTATGAGCCTAAGGAGGAGGAACAAAAGCATATCCAGGAAGAATTAAAAGAACTGCGCAGACTTGTGATGCAGTTTGACGGGGGCATTAGCAGCCATAAATTTACTGGCTACCATAAGCCGCAGGATTTTGTACTTACGACGTTAAAAAATTATCAGGATACAACAAGCGTGCAGATAGAAAATGGCAGCACAAAAGTCATTCCTATGGGTGTGCAGGTAAATGGCGGAAGTATCCAAGAAGCCTTAAAGATACGTACCTTCCGGGAGCTTTTGTTTACACTGCGCTGTAATAAAAATCTGCCGCCCAGGCCGTCTGTGATTGCTTCAGAGTTTGTAAAAGCAGATTTACTCGGCCTGCTGAATCGTATGCATGAAGGAGAGCCAGTATTTTATTTCCGCCTGGAAATAAAAAGCGCGATGCCATTAGAAAAAAAGAGCAAATTTGCAAAAAGGCTGGCTGCAGAAATAGAACAGCAGACAGGCCGGATGCTCATTAATGCAACCGATCATTATGAGGTAGAGCTGCGGCTGATTGAAAACCGTAACAGAGGCTTTTATCCATGTATGAAGCTGTATACCATTCCAATGAAGCGCTTTTCTTACCGCAAATATACGACAGCGTCTTCGATGCATCCGTCTATGGCTGCGCTGCTTGTTGAGCTGGCTTCAAATTGGCTGAAGGAATATGCAAAGGTCATGGATGCCTTTTGCGGTACAGGGACGCTTTTAATTGAGCGTATGTACGCACTGGCGGTTCGTACAGCGTATGCAACAGATA
The DNA here is from genome assembly GCA_947385105.1 of uncultured Eubacterium sp. Taxonomy (GTDB): domain Bacteria; phylum Bacillota; class Clostridia; order Lachnospirales; family Lachnospiraceae; genus Eubacterium_J. The sequence goes on along the minus strand of CANDJR010000018.1, from coordinate 16,080 downwards.
CGTTTGGCGATGCTATTTTAGGAGCAAGGGAAAATGCGGCAATTGCGCATATGAATATCAACTTTATCCAGCGCGATTTTATGGATTTTACCCATGAAATGCTATTCGATGAACTATGGGCGGATATGCCAGCGCGCAGTAAAAAGACAAAAGAAGAACAAGACAGTTTTTATCAGGCATTTTTTGAAAAAGCGCCAACCCTTTTAGCGGAACGCGGCAGAATATTTTTATATTCGGATGAAAATGGACTGGTGAAAAAATATTTACGATTGTTTCAGAGCCTGCAAATCAAACAGGAGTTTTGCATTCGGGAAAAGGATGGTGTGTATTTCTATATTATAGAACAAAAGCCGTAAAATCTTGTATGTGGAAAAACTGGGCGAAAGCCTGTACTTTCGTAATTGGGCTTTTCAGGTTATAGAAAGCAGAGGCATTCTTTATGGAAAATATAATTGAAATAGAAGGATATTCTTTTACAAATGAGAAAATGGCAAAGCAGGCGCAAAAAGAAGCAGAAGGGATAAGGTATGTCAAGGCAAGGACAGATATGTCCAAGCCAGAACAGGTGTTTAGTGTATATCATAAGCTTTTGGCGCAGCAAATGTTTCAAACGCCAGTCGGATATACGTATTTAAAGGAACTGCAAGAATATTTACAATCTATGCCAGGTGTGAAAAAGCACGACATTAAACCTATTCCGGTTTCTTCAGCGCTGCGCATCAATGATACGATGGGGATTTCTGATGCCTGGCGGGGACGTATGAAGGGCGTACAAAGAAAGCTGCGCGTATCTGTGGTGGCAAACATTGTCCTAGTGATCCTTGTGCTTGTAATGTTTGCAATTACACTTTCCAGTGATCAGACGACGATCTTAAACTATGAGAGAAAAATCCAGGATCGGTATGCGCAGTGGGAGCAGGAGCTGACACAGAGAGAGCAGATTGTCCGCGAAGAAGAACAAATGCTGGAACTGCAGTTTGATACTTTGGTTGACGAATAGGAGCGCACACACTTTTTTCATAAATTTATGTTACCCTCAGGAGAGACACACAAAGAAAGAAAAGGGAGTGGCAAAATTGGAAAAACTAAAAATTCTAGTTGTAGACGATGAGAGCAGAATGCGTAAGCTTGTACGCGATTTTTTGGTCAAAAAAGATTTTGAAGTGATCGAGGCAGGGGACGGCGAGGCTGCACTGGATCTGTTTTATGAGAAAAAAAATATTGCGCTCATTATCTTAGACATTATGATGCCTAAAATGAATGGGTGGGAGGTCTGTAAGGAAATACGGGAAAACTCTAAGGTGCCTATTATTATGCTTACGGCAAAAGGCGATGAAAACGATGAACTATTGGGGTTTGAGTTAGGCGTGGACGAGTATATTTCCAAACCATTCAGCCCCAAAATACTTGTGGCAAGAGTCGAAGCTATTTTGCGGCGGTCGAATAAGCTGGCGGATGGGCAGGTCATTGAAGTAGGCGGCATCTGCATTGATAAAGCGGCGCATTTAGTCACTGTCGATGGAACGCGTATTGAGCTAAGTTATAAAGAGTTTGAGCTGTTAGCCTATTTTGCAGAAAACCAGGGCATTGCATTATCAAGGGAAAAGATTTTAAACCATGTATGGAATTATGATTATTTTGGAGATGCGCGCACCATAGATACCCATGTAAAAAAGCTGCGGTCAAAAATTGGCGATAAAGGCGAATATATTAAAACCATATGGGGTATGGGCTATAAATTCGAAGTGTCAGGGCAGTAGGCTGAAGCAAAAAGCGTAGGTACAGGATACTTTGTGAAATAAAAAGCATAAGTACAGGATGCTTTGTGAAATAAAACACATAAGGATATAGGTGTATGATAATCAATGAGCTAGGAAAAAAGAGGCAGGCACGCACGCAAAAATATCCATTTGGCCGCTATTCGCTTACCAGGCAGTTTTCATTCATCATGATCGCACTTGTGGCAGGGACAGTCTGGCTGTGCTGGATTTTGAATACACTGTTTTTAGGCCGCTTCTATGTCTGGAACAAGGCAAAGATTTTATCTGACAGCTACCGGAAAGTAGACGCTGCTGCACAGGCAGGAAATTTAGACAGTGAGGAATTTGATATTGAATTTGAACGGCTGTGTGTAAACAGCAACTTAACTATGATGATTATCAATTCCGATTATACGATTGTGCGGTCTTCTGTCTATGACAATCAGACAATGCTCAAACGGTTTGTAGAGGTGCTGCTTAGTACGGCAAATTCGCATTCAACGCCCGTAGCAAGCGGAGATGGATATGAGATTTTAAAGCTCAAAGACTTGCGTATGGAGTCAGATTATTTAGTGATGTGGGGGACACTATCTGACGGAAAACTGGTAATGGCGCGTTCTGCTTTAGAAAGCATTCATGAAAGCAGCAGTTTGACCAATCGGTTTTTGCTGATCATTGGGTGTATTGCCTTTGTGATTGGCGCGATTTTGGCAGGTGTGATTACACGCCGGATTACGAATCCGATTTTAGAGCTGACCGAGTTGTCGAAACGGATGACAGAGCTGGACTTTGAAGCAAAATATAAGGTGTCTAGAAAAAACAAAAATGAAATAGATTATTTGGGCGAGCATATGAACGAAATGTCAGCCCAATTAGAGCGTACGATTTCAGAGTTAAAAAGCGCCAATGCAGAACTGATGCAGGATAATGAGCGCAAAACGCAGGTAGACGAAATGCGTAAGGAGTTTTTATCAAATGTCTCCCATGAGCTGAAAACGCCGTTAGCTTTGATTCAAGGCTATGCAGAAGGGCTTTGTGAATGCATTAATGATGATGCTGCAAGCCGCGAGTTTTATTGCGAAGTCATTATGGATGAAGCCGATAAGATGAACCGGATGGTAAAAAAACTGTTAACCTTAAACCAGTTGGAATTTGGCAACGATGCCGTACAAATGGAGCGGTTTAATTTGACGGAGCTCATTGAGGGCGTGATCCAGGCATCGTCTATTTTAATCCGGCAAAACGGAATTGAGGTTTACTTTGATTCCAGCCAGCCGATGTATGTATGGGCGGATGAATTTAAAATCGAGGAAGTCATAACCAACTTTTTAAGCAATGCGATCCACTATGCGCTGTATGAAAAGCGGATTACCATTTCCTATCAGCTGAAAGAAGACTGTGTCCGTGTCTGTGTGTTTAATACTGGAGATCCAATCCCGCAGGAAGATTTGGAAAAGGTGTGGATTAAATTTTATAAAGTGGATAAGGCAAGGACAAGAGAATATGGCGGTAGCGGCATTGGGCTGTCAATTGTCAAGGCGATTATGGATTCTATGAATCGGCAGTGCGGGGTATGCAACCGGGATGGCGGCGTAGAGTTTTGGATGGAACTTGATATAAAAAATGAAGAAAGCATTGCTTAATTGTTCTAAAAATGTTAACATAATAGATGGGCAGGATGTCTTTAACAATTCAAAGATTTGCATTTTATCAATGGGAGTAAACAGATGAAACAAAGAAAGTTAGCAGCAGGTGTATTGGCACTTGCGGTTTCCCTAACTGTCTGTGGCTGCGAGCAGGTATATGAGCTGACAGAGGCAGAAGAAGCTGCAATTGTATATTATACAACGCATGCGGTTACAAAATTTAATAAAAAGCAGTCAGAGGGGATTCAAAATGTCGCGGCCATTGAAAAAAAGATGGCAGAGGAAGAAGAACGCAAGCAGCAAGAACAGCAGGAAACTGCAGTGGATGATACAACAACAGATAATGACAATCCAAATGCAGGCGGGGATCAGACAGGCGGTACGGGAACCAGTGAGCCGCAGCAGCAGTATGTATCTTTAAATCAGGCATTAAAGCTTGGCGGCGTTGACGCTGTATATAAAGGTTATGATAAAGCAAAGGCATATACAGAGGAAAATAGCTTTATGGTGACGGCAAACAGTGGGAATGAGCTTTTTGTACTGTTTTTTGACTTGAAAAACCCAGGCAGTAAGTCAGCCAAATGCAATATTCTTTCTAAAATGCCGCAATTTCGCCTGACAGTCAATGATGAGGTGAGCATTACGGCGGATACGACAATTCTTCTCAATGACCTTGGAACTTATAATGAGCAAATCAAGCCTGCTTCTAGAGATGAGGCGGTGCTTATTTTCCAAGTGCAAAAAGGGACGATAAAGCGGATTCAGAAAATGGATTTAGAGGTGACTGTTGATGATACCGTATCCATGGTCCAGCTAATAAAAAAATAAAAAAATATAAAAAAGACATGTAATTTTAGATCACAGTGTGGTATACTGTATTTAATTTGAGAATGGCTTCAGGAGGAGATAGGTATGGATACAAACATTCTGTTAGAGAACGGTACGAATGAGCTCGAAGTATTAGAGTTCACATTAGATGGCAATCATTATGGGATTAACGTAGCAAAAATCCGTGAAATCCTGACATATCAGCCAATTACGCCGATTCCAAATGCACATAATAGTGTGGAAGGAATTTTTATGCCGCGTGATACTATGATTACTGTCATAAGCTTGAAAAAATGCCTTGGCCTGCCGCAGACAGAAAACGAGGGATTGTTTATCATTACGAATTTCAATAAGTTAAATATTGCATTCCATGTAGATCAGGTTATTGGTATTCACAGGGTTTCCTGGGCTGACATTATTAAACCGGATTCTACGATTAACACAGATCAGAACGGTTCCGCCAATGGCGGGGTGTCCACGGGTGTTATTAAGCTGGAGGATAAACTGGTAGTTATACTTGATTTTGAGAAAATTGTGACAGATATTAGTCCGGAGACAGGACTGAAAGTATCTGATATTGAAGCATTAGGTGAACGTGACAGAACAGAATCGCCGATTCTTGTGGCAGAGGATTCACCATTGCTTGGCAAGCTGATTACAGACAGCTTAAAGAAGGCAGGTTATATTAATATTAATATGTGCATGAACGGCAAAGAGGCATGGGATAAGCTGGTAGAATACAAGAGTAATGGCAATATCACTGACAAGGTACACTGTATTATTACAGATATTGAAATGCCGCTTATGGATGGACACCGTTTAACAAAACTGGTAAAGACGGACGATGTTTTAAAACAGATTCCATTAATTATTTTTTCATCACTTGTAAATGATGAGATGCGCAGAAAAGGAGAAGCGCTTGGCGCAGACGCACAGCTTACAAAACCGGAAATCGGCAGGCTGGTAGAAGCTATCGACGGTTTGATCGATAAAAATATCAGATAGATGTCAGAGATTGGATGCGATGCTGCCTTACTATCCAGATGTCAGATAGACCATCAATTATCATGCATAATTGAGTGAGAGCGACCGTGAAGCGTAATTGCGGCACTCTCACTTTTCGTTCGCTATTAATAATAAAGGAGGTGTTTGAATGAGCAGGAATGAAGATTATCTGGACAATTTGCTCACGTCGGTGACAGATACATTAAATCAGTTTGACGATGATTTTGAGCAAAACCGGGAATCTCTCAAACAATCTTATCGAACACAGAACGATCTTCCACCAAAAACCCAGAGTGCTTTAAATGAAATGAGAGAAGATAATTTTCTTCGTGAATTTGAACAAAATTTGCAGGAGGATTCTAAGGATGATGATTTCCTGAAGCAGTTTGAGCGAGAGCTGGCTGGAGATGACAATGAATTACCGAAACCAGGAGGAATAAACACCCAGGCTTCTGCGGGAAATGCAGAGGAGGAAGGCATTCCGTTGGAGACTGCACCAGAATCAGGGATGGATCCGGATCTAGAGGATATATTTAACGACCAAACAGATGCATTAATCCCTGAGAATATGGATTTTAATGACGATGTATTTGCACAGCTAGAAAATGACGGACAGGAAGAAGCAATGTCTGTGCCAGAAGGAATGGAAGGTTTGGAAGATATCTTTTCCAATATGCAAGACGACGATTTGTTTGGAATGGAAAATGATCCTATGCCAGTGCAGGCAGCAGAAGAAGCGCAGCCTTCCTTTGACGACATGCCAATGGATCAGCAGATAGAAGATCTTCCAATACAAACGCAGCCTGCTTTCGATGATATGCCGCTAGAGCAGCCTGCACAAGCAGAACCTGCAGGACAAGCGATGTCAGATTCCCCGTCAATGGATATGAATCAAGCGGCACAGCCAGGACTTGAGGCAAGTTTAGAGCAGATTTTAAATGAATCAGATGATTTGCTGACGGAAATTGGAAATGTCGATGATACGGATGAAAATGCTAAGAAAGAAACAGCTGCCAGCCATGCATCCGACATTATCCAATCTATTTCACCGGAAAATGAGGCGGAAGAACCAATAGACGATCCGTTTTCTGTTGGGCCTGATTTTGCATATGAACAGCCTGCAGCAGAGCCTGCGGATGATGAAGCAGGTAAGAAAAAGAAAAGAGAAAAGAAACCAAATAGCTTTTTCTCGAAACTGTCGCATGTATTGTTTGGATCGCCAGAAGAACTAAATCCGGAATTGGCAGCAGAAATCGCTGCTGCAAAGGCGAAAAAAGGACCAGATGATCCAGATAATATGACGCCGGAAGCATTAAAAGAGAAAAAGAAACAAGAAAAGGCATTAAAAAAGCAGCAGAAAAAAGAAGAAGCAGAGCTTAAAAAACAAGAAAAAGACGCTGCCAAAGCAGAAAAGGCAGCAAAAAAAGCAGCCAAACCAAAAAAAGAGAAAAAACCAAAGCAAAAAAAAGAGCTGCCAAAGGAGCCTCCGCTGCCAAAGGTACCGGTTGTTATGATGTGGGTGATTGCATGCTCAGTGATGGTGCTGATTTTCTTAGGTACCTCCCTGGTCGGCTATATGTATCCGCTTAGCCAGTCAAAAGAAGCTTTTGATAATGGAGACTATGTGACTGCTTATGCAAAGCTGCAAGGTATTAAAGTAAAAGAAGCAGATGAAGATCTTTACCATGCTTCTATTGCTTTAGCTGGGGTGCAGACAGAGTTAAATGCTTATACAGCACTGATGGAGCAAAAGCAGTACGAAATGGCACTGGATGCTCTCGTAAGAGGGCTTGGCCGATGCAAGATACACGAAACAGAAGCGCAGGAATGGGGCGTATCTGATCAGCTGGCTGCATTAGAAAAGCAGTTTGCAGTGTTATTAGATGACCAATTTAATGTCAGCAAGCGCAGTGCAAGAAAACTGTACGAGATCAAGCGGCGCAGTGATTATACTTTAGAGCTGCACAAGATTTTAGCAAATTTAGGACTCTATTAGTCCAGATGCTTTGATTCTGCAGGCAGAAAACAGACACAGGAGATGCGTATGGTCGCAATTATTGATTATGATGCCGGAAATTTAAAAAGTGTGGAAAAGGCATTGCATAAATTAGGAGAAGACGCTGTTATTACAAGAGAGCGAAACATCATCCAAAATGCAGATAAGGTCATTCTGCCAGGAGTCGGTTCGTTTGGTGTTGCTATGGAGCAGCTAAAGCGGTACGAATTGGATCAGGTTATCCAAGAAATTGTAGCAGCCGACAAGCCGTTTTTAGGAATCTGTTTAGGTTTGCAGCTGTTATTTGAAGGCAGTGAAGAAAGCGGCGGTGTCGCCGGACTTGGACTGCTTTCTGGTAACATCTGCAGAATACCTGATAGTGAGGGATTAAAAATACCGCATATTGGCTGGAATTGCCTAACGCTGCAAAACGAAGGCCGGCTTTTTCAGGGGATTTCCGATCAAGCTTATGTGTATTTTGTACATTCTTATTATTTGCATGCAGATAATGCGCAGATTGTAAAAGCAGTGACAGAATATGGCGTACAGATCCATGTGTCCATAGAGCAGGGAAATGTATTTGCCTGTCAATTTCATCCAGAGAAAAGTAGTACCGTAGGGTTACAAATATTAAAAAACTTTATACAGCTTACGGGAGGTGCTTAGACAGATGCTTACAAAGCGGATCATTCCTTGCTTAGATGTGGATCACGGACGAGTAGTAAAAGGTGTGAATTTTGTAAATTTAAGAGATGCCGGAGATCCAGTAGCAGTAGCAGCTGCTTATGATGCAGCAGGGGCGGATGAGATCGTATTTTTAGATATTACGGCATCCTCAGATGCAAGACAAACAGTGGTAGATATGGTGCGCAGAGTTGCAGAGTGCGTTTTTATCCCATTTACAGTCGGCGGAGGAATCCGTACGGTTGATGATTTTAAAGCATTGCTGCGGGAAGGGGCGGATAAGATTTCCATTAATTCAGCTGCCCTGAACCGGCCGCAGCTGATTGATGAAGCTGCCCAAAAGTTTGGCAGCCAGTGTGTTGTCGTAGCGATTGATGCTAAGAGGCGCAAAGACGGCGGATGGAATGTTTATCGAAACGGCGGACGGATTGATACAGGGTTGGATGCAGTAGAATGGGCAATGCAGGCAGATAAGCTTGGGGCAGGTGAAATTTTGCTTACGAGCATGGACTGTGATGGAACAAAGGCTGGTTATGACTTAGAATTGACCAAAACAATTGCAGAGTGCGTCTCGATTCCGGTGATTGCATCCGGCGGCGCAGGAACAAAAGAGCATTTTTACGAAGCTTTGACGCAAGGGAAAGCAGACGCTGTACTGGCTGCTTCACTCTTTCATTATAAAGAGCTGGAGATTGCAGATTTAAAAGCGGATTTGCACAGACGCGGCGTACCAGTACGCATTACATAGTGCGCTGCCCAAAAGAGGAAACCTATGAGTATGATTGAAAATGACTGGTTAGAGGCAGTACAGGCGGAGTTTCAAAAGCCGTACTATAAGCAGCTTTATCAGTTTGTAAAGGAAGAATATAGTAAATATGTAATTTATCCGCCAGCGGATGATATCTTTAATGCCCTGCATCTGACGCCTTTGTCAGAGGTCAAGGTTCTGATCCTGGGGCAGGATCCATATCATAATGAGCATCAGGCGCATGGCCTGAGCTTTTCTGTATTACCAGAGCAAAGGGTTATCCCGCCTTCTTTGCAAAATATTTACCAGGAATTAGCAGATGATTTGGGATGCAGTATTCCAAACAACGGGTATTTGGAAAAATGGGCAAGGCAGGGCGTCTTATTATTAAACACAGTACTGACTGTCCGTGCGCATCGTGCCAATTCGCATCAGGGGAGAGGCTGGGAACAATTTACCGATGCGCTGATCCAGGCAGTCAATGCACAGGATCGGCCGATTGTATTTATGCTTTGGGGCAGGCCGGCACAGACTAAGATTCCAATGCTTACAAATCCAAACCACCTTATTTTAAGAGCGTCCCATCCAAGCCCGTTCTCTGCACACCGTGGTTTTTTTGGCTGCCGCCATTTCAGCAAAGCAAATACGTTTTTGCAGGAACATGGGGTAGAGCCGATTGACTGGCAGATTGAAAATATAACAGTAACGAACGGATAACTATTCATTACAATTTCCGAAAAGGTAGTTGAAATATAAAAGCAAAAAAGTTATGATAAGGTAAAGCAAAGAGTAAGATCCGCCGATATCTGTTATAAGAAAGGCGGCTTATTTTTGCAGAGTAACTGTTCATATCAAACGGCAGTATAGAAACTGCTGTTCGATTCAAATAAGGACATGGATGTCCATGATTTCAAAGGAGTGATAGTATGTCAGGAATTAATACGTTATTTTCCGGTTTCGGAGGGAATTCTTCTATGAACAGCTTCTCACCTTTTGCATCATTAACATCATCGCTTTCTGATTATAATATGATCCGTTCAGGAGCTTATAAGAAGCTGATGACATCTTATTTTGCAAAGATGACTGGTGACGGGAAGAACACAGTCCAAGATCCGTACTCCTATACAAGGAGGACGAATTCAGTATCCAAAGATTCTGCGGCAACGATCGGAGAGATCAAAGAAAGTGCAGACGAACTGCAGGATTCAGCATCTAAGCTGGTAAAAACAGGTACGCAGTCTTTATTTAACAAAGTAACAACCAAAGATAAAGACGGCAAAGAGACCACAGGCTATGATACAGATAAGATCTACAAAGCAGTGAAAGACTTTGTAAAAGATTATAATAATGTATTAGAAGCTGCAGACGAGTCCAATACAAGTAGTATCCGCAGAGCAACGATCAGCATGATTAACAGTACCAATGTATACAAATCTGCGTTAAGCGATGTAGGCATTACCATTGGCTCAGACAATCAGCTTTCTATTGATGAGTCTAAGTTTAAATCAGCAGATATGAGCAAGGTGAAATCTTTGTTTAATGGTTCTGGTTCCTTTGCTTATAATGTAAAATCACAGGCAAATATGATCGAGTTTCGGGCAGATACAGAAGCTTCAAAGACAAATACGTATACGAGCAGGGGCTATTACGGCAATGCTTATTCATCTGGATCTATGTGGGACAGCTATTTCTAAACACTTCAAAAAAGAAAAGGGCAGTTGAGAAATCATCTGCTGCTAAAATAAATATAGGGGCAGGTTTTTCACAACAGCTCAGACGCAGGAAACGCGGTATCGATTCTTTGAAATCGGTACCGCGTATTTGAATGCCGAAAAAGCATAATCTAGCAGCAAAAGAATTCGTGATTTGTGCTGTCATTCGGTAAGCTTAGTTGTCAGCAGCATCACTTTCCGACATAGAGTATACTTGGCGTTTTCTTGCCATTTCATCGCTTTCTAAATATTCATCGTACGTCGTTACTTTATCTACCATCGTACCATTTGGCAAAAATTCAATAATCCGGTTTGCAGTTGTCTGCACAACCTGATGATCGCGGCAGGCAAATAAAATGACGCCTGGGAATTTGATCATTCCGTTATTAAGCGCAGTAATTGCCTCCATATCTAAATGATCGGTCGGTTCGTCAAAAATCAAGACGTTTGAGCCTTCGATCATCATACGGGAGAGAAGCACGCGCACTTTCTCACCACCGGATAAGACCTTCATTTTTTTCATGCCGTCTTCCCCGGCAAAGAGCATACGGCCCAAAAAGCCACGGACATAAGTAGCGTCCTTGATTTCAGAAAACTGTGTCAGCCAGTCAGTAATTGCCAGGTCGTTGCTGAAGATTTCTGTATTATCTTTTGGGAAATAAGACTGGCTGGTCGTTACGCCCCATTTATAATTTCCTTCATCTGGTTCAAGCTCTCCGGCAAGTATTTGAAACAGCGTTGTTTTTGCAAGCTCGTTGCTTCCTACAAATGCAATCTTATCATCATGTCCCATGACAAAAGAAACATGATCCAATACTTTGACGCCGTTTACGGTTTTGCTGATATCTTCTACCATAAGTACTTCGTTGCCGATATCGCGCTGCGGACGGAAATCAATGTAAGGGTATTTACGACTGGAAGGTTTGATTTCTTCTAACTGGATTTTTTCCAGCGCACGCTTACGGGAAGTAGCCTGTTTTGATTTCGATGCATTTGCAGAGAAACGGGAGATAAATTCCTGCAACTCTTTGATCTTTTCTTCTTTTTTCTTATTCGCTTCTTTCATTTGCTTGATTAAAAGCTGGCTGGATTCATACCAGAAATCATAGTTTCCGGCATAGAGCTGAATTTTTCCATAGTCGATATCAGCGGTATGCGTACATACTTTATTTAAAAAGTAGCGGTCATGGGATACGACAATTACCGTATTTGTGAAGTTAATTAAAAACTCCTCCAGCCATGCAATCGCATCTAAATCCAAGTGGTTGGTCGGTTCGTCCAAAAGCAGGATGTCCGGGTTGCCAAACAATGCCTGTGCAAGCAATACCTTGACTTTTAAAGCGCTTTGCATATTTTTCATCTGTATGGTATGTTCCTCTGTCGGGATACCAAGGCCGTTTAATAAAGAGGCTGCGTCTGCCTCAGCGTTCCAGCCGTCCATCTCTGCAAACTCTGCCTCTAATTCGCTGGCACGAATACCGTCGTCATCATTAAAATCTTCCTTTGCATAAATAGCGTCTTTTTCTTTCATGATGTCATAGAGTCTCTGGTTTCCCATGATGACAGTATCTAATACACTAAACTCGTCATATTTAAAATGATCCTGTTTTAAAAACGAGAGGCGTTCCCCTGGCGTAATTGCAATGTCGCCGTTTGTTGGTTCTAACTCGCCGGATAATATTTTTAAAAACGTGGATTTTCCAGCGCCGTTTGCTCCGATCAGTCCATAGCAATTACCTTCGGTAAACTTAATATTGACGTCTTCAAATAAGGCTTTTTTGCCTACTCTTAAAGTTACATTATTTGCACTAATCATTTTTTCAAAACCTCATATTTTCAAGATTTTCTTGATTCCAAGTTCTTTTTGCAGTTACTCCGATCTATTATACATAAATCTTGTGCAATTTCAAGGAAAACGGATAAAAAAGTAGTAACAGGACACGTTACTGTTCACTCCGTTCTCAGTAACATGCAAAAATTCATCTAAAATTGCCTTCGGCAATGGAATTTTTGCACTCCTGAATCATTTTCTTACAGACTTTGCAGTAAATGCAAATTCCTGTGTGAACAGTAACAAAAACACAAATTGCACTTGGATTTGTACAACTAACAACCTTTACAATCGACAGATTAAATGCTAAAATTGAAACATAAAGTCGTATGACGACAAAAACAAGAAGGAGGAAATCTAAATGCCTAGAGCAAAACAATCTATGGATGGTAATACAGCAGCAGCACATGTGGCTTATGCGTTTACAGAAGTTGCAGCTATTTACCCAATTACTCCGTCCAGCCCAATGGCGGATACTGTTGACCAGTGGTCTGCAGCAGGACAGGAGAATATTTTCGGAAATCAGGTTAAAGTAGTAGAAATGGAATCAGAAGCAGGCGCAGCAGGCGCAGTACATGGTTCTCTTGCAGCAGGCGCTTTAACAACAACATTTACCGCATCTCAAGGCTTGTTACTGATGATTCCAAATATGTACAAAATTGCTGGCGAATTACTGCCATGTGTATTTGATGTATCTGCACGTACAGTATCTACCCAGTCATTAAACATTTTTGGCGATCATAGTGACGTATATGCTTGCCGCCAGACCGGTTTTGCAATGTTGTGCGAGACAAATCCACAGGAAGTTATGGACTTAAGCGCTGTTGCGCATTTGGCAACGATCGAAGGAAACGTACCATTCATCAACTTCTTTGATGGTTTCCGTACATCCCACGAAATCCAGAAGATTGAAAAATGGGATTACGCAGATCTGAAAGAAATGTGTAATATGGAAGCTGTGAAAGCATTCCGTGACCATGCATTAAATCCGGAACATCCGGCTATGCGCGGTTCTCATGAAAACGGAGATGTGTTCTTCCAGCATCGTGAAGCATGTAATACAGCATATAATGCATTGCCAGCTATCGTATCCAAATATATGGAAAAAGTAAACGAAAAGCTTGGCACAAACTATGATTTATTCAACTACTACGGCGCACCGGATGCAGAGCGTGTGATTGTTGCGATGGGTTCGATCAACGACGTGGCAGAAGAAGTCATTGACTATTTGACAGCAAGAGGCGAAAAAGTTGGTTTAGTAAAGGTACGCTTATATCGTCCATGGGTATCAGAAGCATTCTTAAAAGTTCTTCCAAAGACTGTGAAGAAGGTAGCTGTCCTTGACCGGACAAAAGAACCGGGTGCATTAGGCGATCCGTTGTATTTAGACGTTGCTGCAACATTACGTGAAGCAGGGTTAGATGCAATTGTATTGACTGGCGGACGTTACGGCTTAGGCTCAAAAGATACACCGCCTTCTTCCGTATTCGCTGTATACAAAGAATTAGAAAACGATGCACCAAAGGCTCGTTTTACCATCGGTATTGTGGATGACGTAACCCACTTAAGCTTGCCGGAAGTAAAACCAGCACCAATTACAGCAGCAGAAGGAACCGTAGAATGCAAGTTCTGGGGCCTTGGCGGAGATGGTACCGTAGGTGCAAATAAAAACTCCACAAAGATTATTGGTGATCATACGGATAAATATATCCAGGCATATTTCCAGTATGATTCGAAAAAGACAGGCGGCGTAACTGTTTCCCACCTGCGTTTTGGCGATAAGCCAATCAGAAGCCCATATTACATCAACCAGGCTGACTTTGTAGCATGTCATAATCCTGCATATGTAAATAAAGGATTTAAGATGGTACAGGACGTAAAACCAGGCGGTGTATTTATGATTAACTGCCAGTGGAGCGATGAAGAATTAGAGCACCACTTAAATGCAGAAGCAAAGAAATATATTGCAGATAACAATATTCAATTATATACAATTAATGCGATTGACAAAGCCATTGAAATCGGAATGGGCAAACGTACCAATACGATTTTACAGTCTGCATTCTTCAAGCTGGCAAACGTAATGCCGATTGAGGAAGCAGTTGATTTTATGAAACAGGCTGCAAAGAAATCCTACGGTAAAAAAGGTGACGATGTCGTACAGATGAACTGGAAGGCAATCGACGCTGGCGTAGATGCAGTACATAAGGTAGAAGTACCTGCTGCTTGGGCTAATCCACAGGCAGATCCAGCTCCAGCTGAATTAGCAGGACGTCCTGAGACAGTTAAGATGGTAAAAGAATTGATGAATCCGATTTCCTTAATGGATGGCGACAGCCTTCCAGTATCTGCATTTGCAGGCAATCCGGATGGTCAGTTCGAACATGGTGCAGCTGCTTATGAAAAACGTGGAACAGCTGTTACAGTTCCAACTTGGGATGCTGAGAAATGTATCCAGTGTAACCAGTGTGCATTTGTATGTTCACATGCAACTATCCGTCCGTTTATGTTAAGCGAGGATGAAATCAAAGCTGCTCCGGCAAATATTAAGCTGGCAGATACAAAACCAAAAGCAAGCGAATACAAATATACGATGAGCGTATCTCCATTAGATTGTATGGGATGCGGCGAATGTATTACTGTCTGCCCAGTAAATGCAATTTCTATGGTTCCACAGGAATCACAGGCGCAGGAACAGCCAGTATTCGATTACTTAGTAGCAAATGTAGGCAAGAAGCCTGGTACACCAGCAGACAACACGGTAAAAGGTTCTCAGTTCAACCAGCCGCTGCTTGAGTTCTCCGGATCTTGTGCAGGCTGTGCAGAGACATCTTATGCACGTTTGATTACTCAGCTGTTTGGTGAGCATATGTATATTTCCAATGCAACCGGATGTTCATCTATCTGGGGCGGCCCTGCTGCTACTTCACCATATACAGTACACAAGGATTCTAAGAAGGGTCCGGCTTGGGCAAACTCATTGTTTGAAGATAATGCAGAACATGGCTTAGGTATGCAGATTGGACAGCAGGTATTGCGTGATCAAGCAATCTCATACGCTAAGAAATGTGCAGAATCTGATCAGGCAGGCGCTGAGTTAAAAGATGCATTTGCGAAATTTATGGATACAAAGGAAGACACCAAAGCAAATTCACCGGCAACAGACGCATTAGTAGCAGAATTAGAAAAAGCTGCTGCAGCTGGATGTCCGGATGCAAAGGCTGCTTTAGATAAAAAAGATTATTTGGCAAAGAAATCCATCTGGATCTTTGGTGGTGACGGCTGGGCATATGATATCGGCTTTGGCGGATTAGATCACGTGCTTGCTTCTGGCGAAAATGTAAACGTTATGGTATTTGATACAGAAATGTATTCTAATACAGGCGGCCAGGCATCCAAAGCTTCTAATATTGGTGAAGTTTGCCAGTTTGCTGCAGCAGGTAAAGAGGTCGGCAAAAAGAGCCTGACAGAAATTGCAATGAGCTATGGCTATGTATACGTAGCACAAATTGCACTGGGTGCGAATATGGCACATGCAGTAAAAGTAATTGCAGAAGCAGAAGCTTATAATGGCCCATCCTTGATCATCGGTTATGCACCTTGCGAACTGCACGGTGTAAAAGGCGGTATGAACCATTGCCAGGATGAAATGAAGAAGGCAGTTGCAGCAGGATACTGGAACTTGTTCTCATTTAATCCTGCATTGAAGGCAGAAGGTAAGAATCCATTTACTCTGACTTCAAAACCAGGCGACGGCACTTACCAAGATTTCTTGAACAACGAGACACGTTACAGCCGTCTTGCAAGATCTTTCCCAGAAAGAGCAGAAAGACTGTTCAAGCAATCCGAGGAGGCTGCAAAAGAACGTTA
>CANDJR010000017.1 GCA_947385105.1 uncultured Eubacterium sp. | reverse complement strand
TAGCTTTTATTCCTTGTTCTTTTTCTTAGCTTTTATTCCTTGAGCTTTTTCTTGGCTTTAATTCCTTGAACTTTTTCTTAGCTTTTATTCCCTGTTCTTTTTCTTAGCTTTTATTCCTTGAGCTTTTTCTTTGATCTATTCCTCGATTTCTAAATGCAGCATCAGCATAGACAGCGCTGTAATTGCCGCTGTATCTGTACGCAAAATACGTCTGCCTAAGGAAATCAACTCCATGGAGTCTTGTATTTTACAAATTTCTTCTGGTGAAAAGCCGCCTTCCGGGCCAATCATCACACTGATGCTCTCGCCTGCCTGTATTTGTGCCAAAGCTTTTTTCGTCGCCTGCATCCCCAGCGTGTTTTCGTATGGCACTAAACGCCTGTCGCACTGCATTGCAAAATCCACAGCCGCCTCGTAAGACATAACCGGGCAAATCTTTGGCACAATGCTGCGCTTGGACTGCTTTGCAGCGCTTTCTGCTATTGCCTGCCAGCGCCTTACTTTTGCCTGCGCCCGTTTTTCATCGAGCTTTACAACGCAGTATTTCATACGAACCGGAATAATTTTATATACACCTAACTCCACTGCCTTTTGGATCACATATTCCATCCGTTCGCCCTTTGGCAGCGCCTGAAACAGATACACCTTGCAAGGCAGCTCTGTCCCTGCCACCTCCGAATCTACGATATCTAACTGAACAAAGCTGTCTGCCAGTTCTAATACCCGGCACTGATAGTCGCATCCGTTTTGATTACTAACTCTTACAATTTCACCAGGCTTCATCCGAAGGACATGCTTGATATGGTGTGCGTCCGCCCCAGTAATTGTAATAAAATCTTTTCCTATTTGATCTTGCGATACAAAAAATTGATACATCTTATCCTTTCTTTGCCGTTATATTAACCCATTCACCCATATGGTTTATTTCAAGTATTTTAAATCCTGCCTGGATCAGTGCGTCTTTGACTTCCTGTTCTTTAAAGTCAATAATGCCGGAAGAAATTAAAATCCCATCCTGCTTTAAACACTGATACGCTACCGACGCCATCTTAACAATGACATCTGCTAATATATTTGCCACAACAATCTCATAAGACGCACTGCCCACCTGCTCTCTGAGCACTGCGTCTGTAATCAAATCACCTGCATAAAAATCACTCAGCGAAGTCCCCAGTCCATTCACTTCCATATTTTCCTGTGCGGACCGGATACAAATCTGATCGATATCTGTCCCTACTACATGGGACGCTCCAAGCCTTAAAGCTGCAATTGACAAAATGCCGCTGCCGCACCCAATATCTAAAACAGCCGGATTGCCCTGCATATATTTTTGCAGCTGGCGGATGCATAGCTGTGTGGTCTCATGCTTTCCTGTACCAAAAGAAATCCCAGGATCGATTTCAATTAATAGCTTTTGCGCATCTTCTTTGGACACCTGTTCCCAGGTTGGCTTAATTAAAATATTGCCAATTGTGAATGGTTTAAAATATTTTTTCCAGTTATTAATCCAATCTACGTCTTCCGTCTGGGTGACGGTTATTTTGCCGGAGCCAATATCTAAAAACCGTCGTTCATCTTCTAACCGTGCACGTACCTGTGCTAACAATTGTGTATGATCTTCCTGTGCGTCTAAATAAAAGCTGACTCTGCTTTTCCCATCATCCGGCAACAGCTCTGGAGGGAAATCAATAAACATGCCGCCTTTTTCTTCTTCTGTCAGCGGGACGTTATTTTCAATCTCGACTCCGTCGATCTCAAGCTCACTGAGTATAGCGCTAATAAAATCTTCTGCCTCCGTCGTAGTTTCAATTGTATACTTATCCCATTTCATTTTTCTAATCCTCTTAATGTCTGCCTATTCTTTATGATGTCTGCCTATTCTTTTTTGCTTACCCATTTTGTGTAAGCACGCGTCTACATTGCAGCGCAGCTGTTAACATCTTATCACAAGCCATGTGCAGATACAAGAATTACTGTCATTATTTTATTTGATCCAAACCTGCTTTTGTTGCGATTCGCACCAGGATTTTGCATTAACTGCAAAAGCCGTAAGAACGTGTATGTTCAGCCATGCGTGAATGCAGTCCTTTGCCGCAGGCAAACTTCCAATGGACTGCATTCAGTTACTGTAAGTACCAAAGGTGTGAACTGTAACCTGCTTTATGGCTGGCTACCTGCCAGCATGTCCTGTAAATGCTGATACTCCCTGTTAATTTCTTGAATCGTATCTGTATCTCCACATTTATTATCTGGATGATAAATTTTGAGCAAGTCTTTATAACGTTTCCGCAACGCGCTTTGGTTATTCACGCCGGCAAAAAATATCGTGCCGTGAATAGCGCTTGGCTTTTTGCGCAAATCATCCTTTTGGTAGGAATCTACTTGTTTATAAAAATTCCGCTTTTGTTCAAAGGACTTTCTTTCTTCCGCGAGCTTAAACAATTCATTTTCCAGCAGCTGACGTTTCATATCCAAGAACTGTTCTTCTTTTTTTTGCCTGGTTTCTGCAAATTCCTGCTGATGCTGGAAACTGCGTTTTTCCAAATCCAGCTGCATCCTTTCTTGATCCAGCTGCTTTTGCTGCGTAGTCAGTGTTTTTTTCTTTTGCTCCAGCTTTTCTGTTTCCTGCACACGCCACCGCTCAAATTCATGCTGCCTGCGAATGATTTCTTCCGTTTTTTGCTGGTTTAACCGTGCCTGCACTAACTGATCCACCTCTGCATCCTTTGGCTGCGCACTGGTGGTATCTGTATTGCTCTTTTCTATCTTTTGTGTGATGTTTTGTCCAAGGTCTTTTTCACTTTTTATTGTGTTCTTTTCTAAATTTTGTCCTATGTTTTGTGCTGCGCTTTTTTCCGTATTTTTTCCTGCACTTTTGTCTATGCTTTTTGCTGCTGCGGATGCAGCGCCCGGCATACTATACTTTGCAGCGTTTACGGCACTGCCCGGTGTTTTGTATTTTGCGGCATCGAACCGTTCGCCTGCAGTACCATACTTAAAAGTACTATAATTTCCACCGAACGCACTGGTTTTTGCAACGCCTTTTTGTATCCCTGATTTTCCCGTGCCTGCAGTGCCAAACGCTCCTGTACTTGCCAGGTTTCCAAAGCTGCCGGTATTTCCTATGTTTCCCTGGCTCCCAGGCGTCCCTGCCTTTGCGGTACTTGAAGCTGTATCCGCAGCGTTTCGCGCACTGCTTTCTGTGCCCGTCTGCTCTCCTGCCATGCCATACTGGTTTCCTGCTGTATTCGATTTTTCTTCCTGAAACGCAAACCCTGCTGCTGCCTGTTTTCCAGTATTTGGAAATGCATTTGCATCATTCCTGCCGGATTTCGCAGACTTGCGCAAGCTTGGCCTGATATTCTCAAAAATCGAACTTCTAGATTTAAATTTCGACATACTACTATTTTCTCCCGCAAGTATTTCTCTGGAACGTTTTGACACGTTCTTATTCATTTTCGCTAATCTTGATCCAAATTACAAGTCTTTCTAGCTTTAAATTTATTTTTTCTACATATTTCACAACTGTAAAACCTCTTAAGAGCTGTTTTTCTGTGATCTATTGCAAAAAAGCTGTAAGCAAAATGTCATAACAATCTTGTTACTGCATTCTGCTTACAGCTTACTTCTTCTGCAATCTCAATTAAAATCTCTGCTTGATTTGATCCGCCGGCAGTTTTTTCCCAGACTAGATATCCTCTAAGGCATCCTTTACTTTATCCATAAAGCTGCGTTTGCCTTTCCCTTCTCTTTTGCCGCCAGAAGTTCCGCTTTGCTTTTGCAAAGATCCGCCGCTTACTTCATCAAACCTTCGCAATGCTTCTTTTGCCTCTCCATTTAAGTTTGTCGGCACCTGAACGACTAGTGTAACGTATTGGTCGCCGCGAATATCTTTATTGCGAAGCGACGGCACTCCTTTGCCTCTTAAACGGATTCTCGTATCTGTCTGTGTCCCAGGCTTGACAGTATAAACTACATCTCCGTCAATCGTACTAATCCGTATATCACCGCCTAATGCTGCCTGTGCAAACGTAATTGGCGCTGTAGAAAATATATTCATATCCTGGCGCTGGAAAATTGGATGGCTGCTTACAATTACTTCGACCAATAAATCGCCTCTAGGCCCGCCGTTTACACCAGGCTCTCCTTTGCTTCGGATACGTACGCTCTGCCCATTATCAATACCCGCCGGAATGCTGACAGAAATCTTACGTTTGTTTGCAACATAGCCGTTTCCGCGGCAGTGCGGGCACTTTTCTTTTACAATCTTGCCTGTTCCACGGCATTCCGGACAAGTTTGTACATTCTGCACCATGCCAAATAAAGACTGCTGCGTAAACATTACTTTCCCTTTGCCGCCGCACTTTGGACAGGTTTCCGGCTGCGTTCCAGGTTTTGCTCCTGACCCGTGGCATTCCGCACACTCGTCTTTTAAAGTCAGCTCCAGCTCTTTGTCACAGCCAGACATCGCCTCTTCAAAGGTAATCCGCACACTTGCTCTTATATTGGCCCCTTTCATCGGCCCATTGCTTGCGCGCCTGCTGCCTCCTCCAAAAAAATCACCGAAAATATCACCAAATATATCGCCAAAATCCATGCCGGAGAAGTCAAAGCCACCTGCACCTGCTCCGCCGCCTTCAAATGCTGCATGGCCAAACTGGTCATACTGTCTGCGCTTTTCTGAATCGCTTAATATCGCATAGGCTTCTGAAGCTTCTTTGAATTTTTTTTCTGCTTCTTTATCACCAGGATTCATATCCGGATGGTATTTTTTTGCCAGTGCGCGATACGCCTTTTTTAACGCCGCGTCATTGGCATTTTTCTCCACCCCAAGAACCTCGTAATAATCTCTTTTCTGCTCTGCCATAACTTTTCCTCTGCCTGATTTGCTTTCCTAATCGCTTATACTTCCTTAAAATCTGCATCTACGACATCATCATCCGCTGCTGCATCTGAGGCTGCACCTGCAAAATCAGATGGATTTGGACCTGCGCCCTGGGCACCCTGCGCTGCCTGTGCGTTTTCATACATTTTCGCAAAGACTTTTTGTGCACTTTGTGTTAATTTTTCTTTTGCTGCTTTCATTTCGTCAATCTGTGCATCTGTCATATTCTCTGCCTGTGGATTTGCTTCTACCAATGCTTTTAATGCATTTAAGTCAGCTTCTACTTCTGCCTTATCCGCTGCATCAAGACCTGCGCCTACTTCTTCTAATGCCTTTTCTGTCTGGAATACAAATGCATCTGCATCGTTTCTCGTATCAATGGCTTCTTTGCGCTTTTTATCTTGTGCTTCGTATTCTGCTGCTTCTTTTACTGCCTGATTAATTTCATCATCAGACATATTTGAGCCTGCTGTAATTGTAATATGCTGTTCCTTGCCTGTACCCAAATCTTTGGCGGATACGTTTACAATACCGTTTGCATCAATATCAAACGTTACTTCGATCTGCGGTACACCGCGGCGTGCTGGCGGGATACCGTCTAAGCGGAACTGGCCAAGTGATTTATTATCTTTTGCAAACTGTCTTTCACCTTGTACAACGTTAATATCTACTGCTGTCTGGTTATCTGCTGCTGTAGAGAAAATCTGGCTCTTTTTCGTAGGAATTGTCGTATTGCGTTCAATCAGTCTTGTTGCAACGCCGCCCATTGTCTCGATGGATAAGGATAATGGCGTAACGTCTAACAGAAGGATTTCGCCTGCGCCTGCATCGCCTGCAAGCTTGCCGCCCTGGATAGAAGCGCCGATTGCTACGCATTCATCTGGGTTTAAGCTCTTATTTGGCTCTTTGCCTGTCAGCTGTTTTACTTTATCCTGTACAGCAGGGATACGGGTAGAACCGCCAACTAACAAGACTTTTGTAATATCGCTGTTGGAAAGTCCTGCATCTCTTAATGCATTTTGTACTGGGATCGCTGTCTTTTCTACTAAATCTCTTGTCAATTCGTCAAATTTTGCCCTGGTTAAGTTCATGTCAAAATGCTTCGGGCCTTCTGCTGTTGCTGTAATAAACGGCAGGTTGATATTGGTTGTCGTAGCAGAAGACAATTCTTTTTTTGCTTTTTCTGCTGCTTCTTTTAATCTCTGCAAAGCCATCTTATCGCCAGATAAGTCAACGCCTTCTGCTGCCTTAAACTCTGCAATCATCCAATCTGTTACTTTTTGGTCGAAATCATCACCGCCAAGACGTGTATCACCGTTTGTAGATAATACTTCAATGACGCCATCACCAATTTCAATAATGGACACGTCGAACGTACCGCCGCCCAGATCATATACCATGATTTTCTGCTCGCTCTCATTATCAAGTCCATAAGCAAGCGCTGCAGCTGTCGGCTCATTGATAATACGCTTTACATCTAAGCCAGCAATTTTACCTGCGTCTTTTGTTGCCTGTCTTTGCGCATCGTTAAAGTATGCTGGTACCGTAATGACTGCTTCTGTTACTTTTTCACCTAAATAGCTTTCTGCATCTGCTTTTAATTTCTGCAAAATCATTGCTGAAAGCTGCTGTGGAGAATATTTTTTATCATCAATTGATCTGCCATGGTCTGTACCCATGTCTCTTTTGATGGAAATAATTGTCTTTTCTGCGTTCGTAACTGCCTGGCGCTTTGCCGGTTCACCAACTAAGCGTTCGCCTGTTTTTGTAAATGCTACGATAGAAGGGGTAGTCCTGGCTCCTTCCTGGTTTGCAATTACAGTTGGCTTTCCGCCCTCCATAACTGCTACACAGCTGTTTGTTGTTCCCAAGTCAATTCCTATGATCTTACTCATGATTCATTCCTCCTAATTTATCATCCATAAATTTATATGATTTTATTAACTAACTACCGCTACCATGCTGTGTCTCACCACGCTGTCCCGGTACATATATCCTTTTTGCAGTTCTTGCGCAACAATACCAGAATCGTATTCGTCACTTTCTGTCTGCATAACTGCATTGTGCAAGTTTGGATCGAATTCCTTTCCAATTGCTTCAATCGGATGCACGTCAGCCTCCTCTAGCATTGTCATCAGCTGCTTATAGACTTTACTCATACCGTCTACAAATGCATCCTCTTTGCTTTCTTCTGGCACAGCTGCCAAACCTCTTTCAAAATTATCTACAACAGGCAATACCTTTTCAATAATGCTCTTTGCCCCGATTTCATACATCTGGGTTTTTTCTTTTTCAGTGCGCTTACGGAAATTGTCGAATTCAGCCATCTGGCGCTTTACTTGATCTGTTAATTCTTCTATTTTTTCATCTTTTTTATCTTTTTTCTTATTTTTTTTGAAAAACCCTTTCTTTTCAGCGCCCTGTGCGGCATCGTCTGAAACATCCTCCTTAGACGCTTCGCCAGCGTCTGCATCGCCATCTTGTTCGTCTGTCTCATCGTCTGCAGCGCAGTCTTTGCTTTCTTCCTCTTGGATATCTTCTGTTTCCTGCTCTGTATCAGCTGCTTTGCTATCTGCTTGATCTTCTCGCATTTCGTTTTCTGCTTTTTGGTCTGTATCCTGCAAGTTGTCTTTCAAATCTTCCATACTTTTTTCCCTGTCTTCTTCCCTCTGATTTTCTTTTTGACTTTGTTCCATCATCGGATCTTCTTCTTTATCCGCTATCTTTACGTCTTCCATGCATTGGTTGCCTTCCATGCCTGCAAGCTCCTTTCTATTTTAACCCTAGGGTGACTTTTCATCCCTGTGGTATATCACATCCAGCTGCTTTTTGATATGTTTTAAATTATGCAAAACTTTCTCATAATCCATTCGCTTTGGCCCTATAATGCCAATCGTGCCTGTAATCCCATCTCCAAGCTCATAAGTGGCTGTCACAACACTGCAGTCTTTCATTGTCTTTAACGGGCTTTCGTCTCCAATATAGACTTGGATTCCTGTCCCCGGCCCGTCTTCTATCGTTTCTAATTTATCTGTAATCATGGTTGCCAGCATCTGCTTTTCTTCAAATGCAGAAATAAATTCGCTTGCCTTTTGAGAATCGCTCAGCTCTGGATATTTAAAAATATTAGTAGCTCCGCTTGTATAAATCTGTAAATCCTCATCCGCTCCAATCGCCTCTGCGATTGCGTCTAATACATCTCCTACAAGCTTGCTGTAAATGCCTGCCTGTTCTTTGAGCACGGATATCATGCCAAGGTTAATCTGTTCTAAAGTCAGTCCGTTTAAGCTCGTATTCAGCAGAATATTTAATTCCAGCAGCTTTTCATCACTTAAATCTTGTTCGCTGTGAAGGCTTTTTTCTTCTCCTTCATCCAAATTTCCCAACTGATCCATCTGTGTTTTTGCAAAATCATCCCCAACTGAGAGGATTTTATTTTTCACAATATTTCCTTCCAGGACAATGACACATAAAAGCTGCCCTGGCTCTACCCGTGACAGTTGGATAAATTTAATTTTATTGCCATGGTACTTTGGCCCGGTAATCATTGCGGCGTATTCGGTATTATTTGCCAGCAGCTTTGCCACATTGCGCAATACCTGCTCCATCTTTTCAGTATGCTCAATTACAAAGTTTTGCATGTCACTGATTTCCTTGTCTTTTTCTACCATCAGCTGATCGACATAAAAACGATACCCTTTATCAGAAGGAATACGCCCTGCGGAAGTATGCGGCTGTACAATGTATCCAAGGTCTTCCAGGTCGGACATCTCGTTACGGATTGTTGCGGAACTTAAATGCAGGTCTGTATATTTTGAAATCGTCCGAGAGCCAACCGGCTCACCTGTTTCCAGATAAGTTTTAATAATGGCTTTTAGGATTTTCGTCTTTCTTTCGTCCAGTCCTTCCATAAAAAGAACACTCACCTTTCGAAATGTTGTTAGCACTCAATAAGTTAGAGTGCTAATATCGTTATGACTAAGATATCACTACCGTTTTTCTTTGTCAACAAGTTTTCACAAAATCTTTAAAAAGTTTTTGTGAACAAATTATAAAGGAATCATAAATTAAGGAATTGAAACTGTTTGCGCTTAGCAATTTCCGGTAAACACATGCTCTAAATACTTGCCTGCTGCTTCTGCAAGCTGGTAAACCGTCTGTACGGGTGTTGCTTTCTGATCAGACATACGATAGCGCGGGAAAAAGCGTGTAATATGAAGCGGTACTTGACAAATGCCTCCCGCTTGACTGCTTACATGCGAAAGAGATGCAATCCACTGGGCCTGCTTGTGCATATCTTCCACACGATCTGTTTCCCCTGGCACCACCAAGGTTGTCAGCTCTACATGACACCCGCTTACAGCATGCGCAATAAACTCCTTAACTGTTTGCAAATCACCTCCCAGCTTGCGGTAATAGCTGTCTGAAAATCCTTTTAAATCGATATTCATAGCGTCTATATAAGGCAATAGCTCCTCTAATACATGAAGGGATGCTGTCCCGTTTGTCACCAGTATGTTTTTCATGCCCGCCTGCTTTACAAGTTTTGCCGTATCCCGCACATACTCCCAGCCAACCAAAGGCTCATTATAAGTATATGCAATCCCAATATTTCCTTGCGGCTGGTACATCAATGCTTTTTGCATAAGCTCTTTTGGGGAAAGGACCGCAATCGTTCGCTGCCTTACTCCTGTATTTCCTGTATCTGCACGCATCATGGAAATTTCATGGTTTTGGCAAAATGGACATTTTAAATTACATCCAAAACTGCCAACAGACAACACCATACTGCCTGGTTCAAACATCCGTAATGGTTTCTTTTCAATCGGATCTAAGGCAACGGCTGTCAGCTTTCCGTAATTTTCGCACTGTATGTTATCCCCTACCCGCCTGCGTGCCCCGCACAGTCCGATCTGACCTGGCTGCAGACTGCAGTGATGCATGCATACTTGACATCTTATTTCCATTTTATCGCTACCTCCTATAAACAGTGGCATGCCCGCCTGGCTTTCTGCCCGCGGGAATCAAAGACCCCGCTGCAAGCAACGGGGTATCAAACTTGCAGCGCTGCAGAGCAGCGGGGTATTTGACCCTCGCGGCAGTCGCCAAATGTCTGCAAGCAGCCACTTGGCTCGTTGCTCGCGGGAATAAATGGAAGGCAGGGTTTTGCCCCTGCCTTCGAAAGCTATTGCTATTATACTGCTGCCCACAAAATTACGCAAGCTGCTTCTTTTTTTCTTAAACTCATTTAATTAAAAATTTTTTCTATAAAAATCTTTTCTATAAAAATCTTTTCTATAAAAAGAATGTTTTCTATACCAGCGAAAACTGGTTAGAAGCGTTTGCAAACGGCCCGCTAAGCGGCGTAATGCTGTGATTGTGTCCAAAATAATCTTGTGTAAAAATAATCTGGGATCCATCTGGATTTTCAAAATATTCTTCCGGTTCAAACGCCATGCCCAGTACTTCTGTTGAAATCACTGTATTTTCCTGTTTTGGCAGATAATCATATAAATTGGTCTGCAAAACGCCATCTTCTGACAATGTCAGCGTAACGGTATGCTCTGTATCGATATGCGCACCTTCTTCCTTATCGCAAGGCTTAGCGCCATTAAAGTAGACATTGCCGCCTGTCCAAATTGGAAGATGATCATAATATCTGTCTTTATCTGTACGATCCATTGGCTGTACTGCTTGGAACCGTTTTTTGTATTCTTCAAATGTCGGATATCCGTCAAACGGCTTTGTACCGCAAATAAACTTCACAGCACCTTCCTGCTGCAAACCGCTGTTTTCTGCATGATCCACCAAATCAGCACGTGAAGGCTGCTGTACGAAAATATTGTTATAAAAACGGTCGTCTCCGTGCAGTATTGTCATAAATCCAGCTACCTCGGTACGGTGCGGCACATGGTATGGCGTATAACGGCAGGACTGAGAATGTTCTGCTTCATTGTCTGTTCCGATTCCTACCCAGGAGAACGCACCTGCGATTAAATTGTGTACAAGCGCTACACCCTGCGTACTAAAGCGGATTGCAATCTGTGAAAGCATTACATTATGATCAATAAGCGTCGGCCCATGGGATACTTCTACAAACATATCCTCGCCAAGTGCCAGCCCATTTGTAATCTCCGTTCCTTCTGGCGGTGTATTGTCATGGAATAAGTTTTGTGTAACACGTGTGCCTTGTGCCTGCCAATCAAGCCAAATTCCGCGCGTGCAGTGATGGATATGGTTTCTGCGGTAAATGACATCAATCGCTGCATGCATTTTAATACCGCCGATTTCTGCTCCTGCTAAATCCTGCTTGTTGTTAATATGATGGATATGGTTGTCTTCAATGACAGAAAATACGCCGCCCAAATGTCCGACAATACCTGTTTGGCCGCAATCATGGATATGGCAGCGGCGGATGATATGCGATCCAATATGATCTTTATCCCAGCCCTCACGCTGTGCCTGGCAAATTGCATCACGCTCTGTCTGCGTCCCATCTTTATATCCTGCGACAGACCATTTGTTTTCATTTTCCGGCTGTAAATACTTGCCCAGGGAAATGCCGCTGCACTTAGAATCTGATACTTCGCAGTCTTCAATAATCCAGCCTTTTGACCAATGCGGGCCAATCATGCCTTCCTGATATGCAGTCGGCGGCGCCCACTGGGTAGCTGCCTGTTTTACCGTAAAGCCGGACAGTGTAATGTAGCCAACGCCTTCTTTGGATGGATAAAAGCAATTACGGCGCACATTGATTTCTACACATTCTTTGCGTGGATCTTTTCCTTGGAAGTTTGCATAAATAAGCGTAACATTGCCTTCCTGGCAAGTATACCATTTATGCTTTGTAAATTCACGATCCCAGGATGGATTGTAATATTCCGGCTGCAATACGCCTTCTAATGTCACAGACTCGTACATGGATTTTCCGTTTATATAAACTTCTCCTGTATGAACTGGATCTTGTGCAAAATACCAATCACCCTTTACGTATGTGGTGTATGGATTGTAATTGCCAAAAATACCGTTTGGAATCCGTGCTACCCATACATCGCCTTCGTGCTGGGTCCATTCTGTCACTGGCTCTGCACCTGTAATAATAGCTTCTCCTATTTTTTCACTGCGGTATACAATACGGTTTTGTTCGTTTCCGCCCATTGCTGGATCTACGTACTCACGGTATACTCCCGGCGCTACGATGACTTCATCGCCTGGTTTTGCAAGCGCAGCTGCCTGGCTGATTGTAAGAAACGGGCGCTCTTTTGAGCCTTCTCCGCATTTTTTTGCATTTGCATCTACATAATAGACCATTTCGTTTCCTCCCTGATTTCCTTATTGATTTCTGAATTGATTTTTTCGTTTTTTATCATTTTTTGAATCTTTTCTCTATTGATTCTAATTTTTTGAGTGCGCTACTGTTTGTTTTTCTTTTTTATTTCTCTGTTTTTTGTATCTATTTTTGCTTTTTATTTCTCTCGTTCTTTACTATTTTTTTGTTTGTACATAACTTTCTATTTGTACATAACTTTTTGTTTGTACATAACTTTCTATTTGTACATAACTTTTTGTTTGTATCAGTTACTTCTTTGTATCTTCTGTATTGTTTAACTGCTGCTCTTGGTACTCTGCTGGAGATAAGCCTGTATACTTTTTAAAAGACAACGAAAAATAATTCACATCATTATAACCGATTTCGCCTGCAACTTGGGATACTCTTTGCTTTTTTCCGGAAAGAAGCTGTTTTGCCTTTTCCATGCGCTTTTCAAAAATATAATAATTGCACCCAACGCCAACCGTCTTTTTAAACAATTTAGAAAAATAGGCTACCGAGAGATAATATTGTGCTGCCAGCTCAGTTACTGACAAATTTTCTCCTAAATGTTCTTTAATGTATTTTTTGGCAAGTGAAACCACATCGTCGGTATCTTGTTTCCACTGCATACGCAGCAGCTGATAACTTTTTTTGATTTCTAAAAAACTCGCCAGGCTTTCTCCATAGTAAATGCTAATGGCAAGATCATATTCATCCTGGAGAAGTTTCCAAATCTCATCCATTAATACTTTTGGCTGGCAATGTTCTTCTCCTTCAAATAAGAGAAACACAAGCGCCCCTTCTTGATCTTGAAACACAAGCCCATCGCGCCCTGTCTCTACCCGTTCCACACAGGCGCTTTTCACAGAAAAATCCAACAGTTCCTTTTTATCTTCCCATTCTTCGCCTGGATTGCCTTCTGTGGTAAGCAGCGCCACTAACAGTTCCTCACCAGGCAGGTAACCTGCTTCTGCTAACGCCTGGTGAATTTCCTGCGTCCTTTTGCCAGATGCCAAATATTCCCGGAAGATCTGCTCGCGAAAAACCAGTTCACGATATCCATGTACTCTGTCTATGACCTGCTTTTTTACTTGCTCTGTACGTTTACGTCCAATTTCTTGAATCTGCTTGTCCACTGCCTCAGCCAGCTTTTCTTCATCTACTGGCTTTAACAGGTAGTCTTGTACCTCCATACGGCAGCATTGCTGCACATAAGCAAAATCATCGTGTCCGGTCAATACAATTATACGCATTTCCGGATTGCATTGGTTCATCTGCTGAATCAAAGACAAGCCGTCTATATGCTGCATTTCAATATCTGTAATAACAAG
Organism: uncultured Eubacterium sp.; assembly: GCA_947385105.1. Taxonomy (GTDB): domain Bacteria; phylum Bacillota; class Clostridia; order Lachnospirales; family Lachnospiraceae; genus Eubacterium_J. The sequence continues at coordinate 13,806 of CANDJR010000017.1, read as the reverse complement.
GTCCGGCATATGTTCTTCCATTTTTTTTAAAGCTGTCATCCCACTGTCCGCTGTATCTACCCTGCCGACATTCAGCTGTGCCCACGGCAGGATTTTTGCAATGCCTTCCCGCATAAATCGTTCGTCATCTACAATCAGGACACTATACATGTTTAATTTCCCCTTTACTATTTTGCAAAATACGTGCTGGCAAAGATACATAGACACAAATTCCGCCAGCTTTATTTCCCTCATAGCGCAGGCCATAGCCAGTCCCATACCGCAACGCCAGACGCTTATGCACATTCTTGACTCCGTAGCTGCCATCATTGACCAGTTCCCCGATCGTCTGGTTTAAATGCAAGATAGCTTCTTGCTCCATGCCAATTCCATCATCTGATACCGTAAGCAATAGTGTACCGTCTGACACATGCGCCGCAATATCGATTGTCCCTCTCCTGCCTGCTTCTGCCTTAATCCCATGATACAATGCATTTTCTACTAAAGGCTGTAAGGTAATCTTTGGTATTTCCAGCTGGAAAAGTTCATCTGGCACATGGTAGCAAACAGTTACGATATCATCAAAACGCATATTTTGAAGTGTAACATAACTTTTAATATGCAAAAGCTCCTGTCCAAGTGAAATGATATCCTGTCCTTTGCTCAGACACAAGGAATAATATCTGCTTAGTGTCAGCACCATTTTAGACGTTCCTGGTGCATCCTCTAAAAGTGCCTGCCAGTGAATACATTCTAACGTATTGTATAAAAAATGGGGCCGGATTTGGCTTTGAAGTGCATTTAACAGGATTTCCGTCTTTTCCTGCTCCTTCTTTCGAACCAAATTCAGCGCATTTTCAATAGAAACTGCCATTTGTGAAAATCCTTCTGCCAGCTGTTTAAAGTCTGCATCTTCATATACATGTACTTTAACTTTATAGTTGCCTTTGGAAATTTCATTCATGGCAGTCCGCAATTGCGCAATTGGCTGATACAGGCGGTTGCACAGCAAAGAGCATATCACAAGCATGACAACCGTAAAAAATAAAATATTAATGCACATAACCCGGCTAAAACGGTAGATATCTCCAAACAGCATATCCTTTGAAATGCTCGCGTCCGCTATCCACTGACGACTGGAATCCCTGCGGTAGGCAATGATATCTCCTGCCTTATCCAATTCTCCGCTGTCACCTAAAAAGTGCTCAAAACCTTCCGCTGTCTTTCCGATATCCTGAAGGTTCTTTGACACCATAATATACCCTTGCGAATTTAAAATTTGAAAATTACTCCCATCCTCATTATCTGCAATGTAATTCTGCATCTTTTTTGTATTAATGCCGACCAGCAAAAATGCAGCAGGCTTTTGCAGCGTAAGGTATTTTTCATAAATCGGGCAATAAAGGTTCAGCATTGGGCTGTCATACCAGCCTGCCAGTATGTTTGCACATACTCCCTGTTCATTAAACAGCTGTGCCTTTTGATAGTTTTCCCGGTAAACGGAAAATATTTCCATACTGGGGATATTTTCCCCAATATAAAGGTACTCTCTGTCATTTTCACGAAGTCTTACAACAGCTACATAGTCAATGGCTGCGTTACTTCTGTATAGCCGCCGCAGACTGTCATTCACACTGTTAACAGTAGACAGATAATTGTTTTGAAACCTGATATCTTTGTTGGCATAGCTTTTGACCGAAGAAGTTGCTACTAAATCAAGCATGAGGTTTGTCGTATCATCCATCGAACTTGTAAATGAAGATAGAATGATTGCTAACTGTGACTGAAGCTGCTCTAAGTTTTTCTTTCTTAAGGAATCCGTTGCCATGCGTGCAGCGAAAAAAAGCCCAAAGAAGTTCGAAACTAAAATCATAGCTCCTGCTGAAAGCATCATCTTATATGCTAATGGCAACCGCCGAAACCACCGAACCATACAAAGCCCCTTTTTATACAACGTTTGATAACACGTCCTGCTTTTATCACATTACATATCACATCAAAGAGCACATCAAAGATTAACCTTTGACTGCACCTGCCATCATACCTTCAATCAGTTTATCCTTGGCAAAAATAAATACCAATACCATAGGGAGAATCGATACTGCCAGTACGGTCATAATCATTGGAATATTCATCGTATACTGCCCCTGGAACTCATTAACTGCAAGCGGAAGTGTCCGGTTTACAGATGTCTGTGTCAAAGTCAGCGCAAAACTGAATTCATTCCAAATATTTACGCCGTCATAAATAAGCAGTGTTGAAAGGCCAGGCTTTGCTAATGGCAGCATCACCTTCCAAAAAATACCATATCTTCCGCAGCCGTCCATATGCGCTGCTTCTTCCAGCTCTTTTGGCACAGAAGCCATAAATGTCGTCAAAATAAATACCGAAATTGGTAAGTTAAATGCAACATACGGCCCAATCAGTGCCCAAATGCTGTCATACAGTCCTATATTTGTCATCATCATAAAGATTGGCAGCAGCGTCACGTGGATAGGCACAGACATGCAGGCTACAATCAAGGAATAAATCGGCTTATTGAAGCGGAATTTCCATCTGGATAACGGATATGCCGCAAAAGCAGAAAACATCAAAAGCACGATTAATGATACTATCATTACTATGACAGAATTCCCGAAATAATGCCAGATATTTCCGGAAAAAACTTCTGCATAATTACTAATATTAAATGTCTCTGGCAAAGAGAACACGCCATTGGACATAATTTCTTTTTGATCCTTTAAGGTACAAAGCACCAAAAAGAACACTGGCGTTAAACAAACTAAAAACCAAAATAGCAACAATAATGGTAGACGGCTTGATTTTTTTTTGCATTTTTTAGTCCTCCTTCCTATTTAACAAACGCATGGTAACAATTGCAATCACCGAAATTAAAATAAACATGCCGGATGCTATCGTAGACGCGTAACCCATCCGGTATGATTCAAATGCTTCGGAATACATATAAGTTGCCATTAATTCAGAAGAGCTTCCCGGCCCGCCGCCAGTCATAACATAAATCAAATCAAAATATTTTAATGAACCTACAATGGAAAGCACAACTGCGCTTTTAATGGATGGTGCCAAAAGCGGCAGTGCCACCTTCCAAAAATACTGTCCCTGCGTAGCCCCGTCAATCATAGCCGCCTCTTTGACGTCTCCAGGAATGCTGCCATATCCTGCCATATAATATACCATATAAAATGGAATAAACTGCCATGCAATAATAAAGATACAGGTAAACAGTACGCTGGACGGATTACCCAGCAAATCGACTTTACTGCCTCCAAAAGCTTTTGAAACAGCTGTTACAAATCCGGTTGATGGATCTAATGCATAACGGAACAAATACCCAATCGCTACGGAACTCATCAGCATAGGGATAAACCAAATAACTTTACAAATATCGCCTTTTTTTCCCACGCGGTCTAAAAATGTAGCCAGTGCAATACCAATAGGCATCTGTATTACGATAGACAGTACCATCACAAGCAAGTTGTTGCAAAAAGCGCCCCAAAATGCCATATCTGTCAATAAATGTGTCCAATTTGTGAGTCCTACAAACTGCTTATTGCTGGAATATCCATTCCAATCATATCCGCTGTTCATAAAAGACTGAATAATTGGATACACAATAAAAACAAGGATCACTAAAATTGCCGGCAGTAAAAAAACAGTAGCTGCAATCGCCGTATCCCTGCGGTTTTTCATTGCAATCGAACTTTTTTTCTCCATAAACACCACCCTTTATGTACTATGCCAAGCCCAAATTCAATTTGGACCTGGCACAAAATGATTGACAGTTACTTTATAGAATTTTATTTATAGATTAACAGTTCCTTTTTATTTGTTCTTATCCAAATAAGTCTGCATTGCATCCTGCAGCTGTTTATTTGCTTCTTCTGGTGTAATGGATTTACCAAAGATTTCCTGGCTGGTAGACTTATGCACTTCTGCTACCTCTGATGGTAAATACTGGTCATACCAAAGCTGTACGCCGGAAGATGTGGATAATGTATCTAAGATTTCATTGACAACAGCGTTATCTGACTCAAAATCTTTGATCGGTATAATCTTGCCCTGTGCAATACGGTCTTCCTTAAACTGATCATCTAAGAAATACTGGATTAACTTAAAAGCAGCCTCTTTGTCTGCACACTTTTCAGAAACAGAGTATAAATTATCTCCTACTGTTCCTAATACAAGAGATGAATCTGCATCAGAATCTTCTAATGCTGGGAATGGGAAGAAACCTAACTGATCATTTTCCATCATATCAGATTCGTCTGTTACGTTCATAATAAACCAGCTGCCCATCAAATCCATTGCTGCATCGCCATTATAAAACAGCATTCTAGCCTGGCCGGAGTCATCGTCCATGCCGTTAAAGCCTTCACAGAAATAGCCTTTGTCTACCCATTCCTGAATTTTTTCGCCTGCATATACAAACGCATCATTTTCAAACGTGCCTGTGCCTGCTGCTGCATCTGCAAATGGCTCTAAGCCGCCATAGCGTGTTGCCAGATACTGGAAGAACATAGAACCCGTCCATTTTGTTGAATTTGCCAGTGCAAACGGTGCGATATCATTTTCTACCAAAGTATCACAAATTTTTTCTAAATCACCAATTGTCTCTGGTTCTTCCAAATTAAATTTGTCAAATACTTCTTTATTGTAGAATACGCCTGCAACGGATACGTTTTCAATCGGGACTGCATATATCTTATCGTTGTAGGTACACTGTGAAACTGCTGCATCTAAAAACATATCTTTATAGTTATCTGCATTCATATATTCTGTCAGATCTGCAACTAACCCTTCGTCTGCATAATCATACAGCGTCTGTCCGCCCCAGGTAAAAAATACATCCGGCAGCGTGCCTGCATTAATTGCTAATGACAAGTCTGTCTTATAGCTGTCGTTTTGTTTTTGCACAACCGTAACCTTATAATCTGGGTTGTCGTCCATAAAACGCTGTGCTGCATTTTCAAATGCTTCTGTCATGGATCCTGTCTGAATATGCCAAAGAGTCAGCTCTTTTTGACCGCCGGAAGATGAATCCTTATCGCCGTTGTCTGATGATTCGTTGTTTGAAGCATCGTTGTTTGAAGCGTCGTTTGATGAATCTTTGTTTGAGCTGTCATTCCCTGCGCTGTTCCCACAGGCTGCTAATGAGATGGACATGATCGCTACCATACCTGCTGCCATTAGTTTTTTCCATTTTTTCATATAATATCCTCCCTTGAATTGTGATATGAAGTATGTATTTGTTAAATAAATTGTATTCTTTTTCAAATCCCGATCACATAGATTTTTTTGTCCATTATAGTTAAAAATTAGTCCTATTTTTTTATTTTACCGTCATTGTGTCTATGAAACAGCAAATTTGGTTTTATTTTTACCAAATAATGTGCACAAAAGCAAGAAAAACATACAAGATATTATTTTTCTGCACAAAAAGAAACAAGCCGCCTATATGTATAAAAATACATATAAGCCGCCTGCTGCTATCGATGCATTACAAAAATACATGCTTGTAAAGATATTTCATTTTTATCTGTTATATATGGCGGACAACCTCAAACCTCTCCAGCTGTACGTCTTCTTCCTGACCAATTCCTGCTTTTTGCTTTGCAATGGCGACTTGATCGCTTGGTGTATCCACACCTTCTAAATCCGGCAGCAGCAGCCCCCTGCGGCAGCCTTTGGTTACAACAACACCATAGCGTTTTACATCCAGCTGCGAAAGCGATTGAATTGGCTCCATTTCTCCTAATACATCTACATGGATCGTCAGCTTATCTAATTCATCTTGCCTGATTGGAACAAAGCGCGGGTCTTTTGCTGCTGCGCTAATTGCGTTTGAAATAATTTCTTCTGCAAGAAAGTCCTGCACCGCACAGATTGTTCCGATACAGCCTCTCAGCTGCCCGTGCTCTTTCACCGATACAAAAGCGCCGGCCCTTTTTGTGTACAGCTCCTGCGGCAAGCCGTCTGGCACTGCAAGCTTTGTCCCTGTACGCACATATTGCTCAATCGTCTGGCGTGCAAGCTGCACATAAGCATCTTCTTGTTGTACTTGCTTCATCTTAGTCACTGGCTCCTTTCCCCGTTTTGTTGTACTTTATAGGTACAAATCCCATACCCAACGCCAAATGGCCCTTCATAGGAAAGCTGCCTGCCTATGACCTGCGCTTGATCTGATAAATGAAATGCTTTTAGCGCATCTAATGCGCCTGCCATGATTGTAAAGGAACGGTGTCCGCACTCCCCTGCCTTTTCGCAAAATCCGTCTGAAAATTCCAGAAGCTTGGAAAATGCTGCCCGTCTCATTACATCCATAATCCGCTTGTCATATGCCGGGCCTTCTTTTTGATATCCGTATGGCCCGTCTGCTTTTAGCCGGTGTGACAAATCGCCGCTTGCAATGATCACGACATTTTTATCAAATGCTTCTGCTGTCTTTTGAATGCATTGCCCAAGCTGATAATGCATAGAAAGCGGCATTCCTGATAAGCCAATTCGAACAAGCTTATAGTCCTTCCAGTACTGATTGACAAAATAAAGCGGCACCATCGTCCCATGGTCAAGCCTTTTATCACGTTCTCCCTGCGTACCAGCCGGCAGTCCCGCCTGTTTTGCATACTCACACAAACGAGATACAAATTCTGTATCATACGAAACTTCCATGCGCACTTGCGGCGCGCGAAACTGGCTAAAATCGCCCTTTGCACCACTGCCTGGTGATATATGAAAATAATCTGCATACATCACCTGATGCGGTGAAATCAGTACGATCGTATCCGGCGCATGTGCAGCAAGTTCCTTTGCAGCGTCGTGGTAGCCTTTGATTGTGCTTGCAATCTTTTGTTCTTCTCCCCTGCCGATTTGCGGTACTATTAACGGCGGATGCGGCAGCATATATGCGGCTGTAATTCCCATTGTTTCTCCTTTTTATCACATTAGGCTATTTTATTTTTTTATCATACTATGCTATTTTATTTTTTATATATGGTCAGTCTAACAGGTACGCGGACATGACATAATTGCTGACGTCTATCCCATACTCTGTCAGACTATAGCCTTCTGCTGTCTGTTTGATGAGTTTCTGGCAAAGCTGTTCTTTGAGCACGTTTCCATAGACATCTGTGATTTCTTTTGCAAACTGTTCCCGAAATGCTGCCGCAGAGACGCCGCACATCATGCGCAGACCTAAAAACATAAATTCTTCCATTTGCGCCTGCTGTGTGAGGCTTTCCTGATTTTCCTGCCAGGAAGGCCCCGTCTTTTGGCACGCAAAGTTAAGCGCCAAATAGTCTGTAAGATCCGCTGGATTGCAAAAGCGTACATTTTCGATCATAGAAGCAGCCCCAAGCCCCATGCCAAGGTAGTTTTCTCTTGTCCAATAACCGATATTGTGGCGGCAGGCATAGCCTGGATACGAATAATTTGAGATTTCATACCGATCATAGCCTGCATCGTGCAGCATCTGTTTTGTCATAGCATACATTCTGCGGTCTTCTTCTTCTGTGGGCAGCAGCTGTTGTGCCATCCCCTGTTCACGCAGCTTTGCCGCCTGCCCATATGTTTCATAAAACGGTGTCCCTTTTTCTATGATCAAACTGTATGCAGAAATATGCTCTGGCTTTACAGCCAGTACTTTTTGCACTGTTGCTTCATACGTACTGGCTGTCTGTCCCGGCAGCCCGGATATGATATCCACATTGATATTGCAAAAACCTGTTTCACGCGCAAGATCATAATTCATAAGAAACTGCTCATACGTATGAATTCTGCCAAGCAGCCTTTGCAGACTGCAGCCCTATGCTCAGCCGATTGACGCCCAGCTTCACATAACAGCGCAGCTTGTCTTGATTTAGCGTACCTGGATTGCACTCTATCGTAATCTCCGCCTTTGGATGCACATGGAAAAACCGATGCACGTCAGTCAGTAAGTCTTCCATCTGCTGTACAGTTAAAATCGAAGGCGTGCCGCCTCCAAAAAATACAGTCACAATTTCATACGCATGATAAAAAGCACCGCTTACAGCAATTTCTCTTTGCAGCTGTTTGACATAAGCCTCTGCCACATCCGCTTTTGCAGGCGCAGACAAAAAATCACAGTATTTGCACTTGCTGATGCAAAAGGGTATGTGGAGATATAATTCTAATTTTTTCATTGTAATTCGTTTTCGTAATTTTAGATCCTATTTTTTCATTGTGAGTAGTTTTTGTAATTTTAGATCCTATTTTTTTATCTTATTTTGTTATTTTATTTTGTAATCTTATTTTTATCGTAAAATCTGTCTTTAATCCTCATCCAGCTTCAGGACGCTCATAAATGCTTCTTGCGGAATCTCTACGCTGCCGACCTGCCGCATCCGCTTCTTGCCTTCTTTCTGCTTTTCCAACAGCTTTTTCTTACGGGTAATATCACCGCCATAGCATTTCGCAAGCACGTCTTTTCGCAAAGCGCGGACTGTTTCCCTGGCAATAATCTTACTGCCAACTGCTGCCTGGATCGGGATCTCAAACAAATGCCTTGGGATTTCTTCTTTGAGTTTTTCGCACATTTTTCTCCCGCGCTCATAGGCTGTACCTGCAAATACAATAAATGACAATGCGTCAACTTCTTCCTTATTAATTAAAATATCCAGTTTTACCAAATCAGACTTTACATAGCCTTTCATCTCATAATCAAAAGAAGCATAGCCTCTGGAACGCGATTTTAATGCATCGAAAAAGTCATAGATAATTTCATTTAACGGCATTTCGTATTTTAACAGCGCACGCTTTTCTTCCATGTACTCCATGCTGATATAGACACCGCGCCGCTCCTGGCACAAATCCATGATTGCACCAATATAATCGCTTGTTACCATAATTTCTGCGTTAACCACTGGTTCTTCCATATAATCAATCTCAGATGGGTCAGGCAAATTAGATGGATTTGTCAGCTCGATCATGGTACCGTCTGTTTTATAGACACGGTATATAACGCCCGGCGCAGTCGTTACTAAATCCAGGCGGAATTCCCGCTCCAGCCGTTCTTGAATAATTTCCAAATGCAGCAGCCCTAAAAACCCGCAGCGAAATCCAAATCCTAATGCAACGGAAGTTTCCGCCTCAAACTGCAGCGCTGCATCGTTTAGCTGCAATTTTTCTAATGCGTCCCGCAAATCCGGATATCTGGCGCTGTCCGCCGGATACATCCCGCAGTAAACCATGGGATTTACTTTTTTATAGCCCGGCAGCGGCTGTGCGCAAGGACGCTGCGCCTCTGTAATCGTATCGCCGACACGGGTATCTTTGACATTTTTTAAGCTGGCTGTTAAATAACCTACCATGCCAGCGCTTAGTTCCTCGCACGGCAAAAACTGTCCTGCTCCAAAATAGCCAACCTCTACAACTTCTGCAGACGCCCCGGTTGCCATCATTTTAATTTTGGTACCAACTTTTACTGTGCCTTCTTTGATACGGCAAAATACAATCACGCCTTTATAAGAATCGTATTTGGAGTCAAAAATCAATGCCTGCAGCGGCGCAGCAGCATCTCCCTGTGGTGCAGGCAGCTTTGTTACAATCGCTTCTAATACCTGCTCTACATTCAGCCCTGTTTTGGCCGATATGAGCGGCGCATCTTCTGCGTCCAGTCCAATGACATCCTCAATCTCTTGTTTTACAAGTTCCGGCTGTGCGCTCGCAAGATCGATTTTATTAATAACCGGAAAAACTTCCAGGTCATGATCCAATGCAAGGTATACGTTTGCAAGTGTCTGCGCCTCAATTCCTTGTGCAGCATCTACAACTAAAACCGCTCCGTCGCACGCTGCCAGGCTGCGTGAAACTTCATAAGTAAAATCTACATGTCCCGGCGTGTCGATTAAATTAAAAATATATTCCTCCCCGTCATTGGCTTTATATACAATCCGTACAGCCTGGGACTTAATCGTAATGCCGCGTTCACGTTCCAAGTCCATATTGTCCAATACCTGCGCCTGCATTTCACGCTCTGTTAAAAGTCCTGTTTTTTCAATGATCCGGTCCGCCAGTGTAGACTTGCCGTGATCGATATGTGCAACAATACAAAAATTTCTGATTTTGCTCTGATCCACTGCCATATGCTCCTCCATCTGTTCCTCTGTTTGCATCCGTAAAAAATTTATGCATGGTTGATCTTACCATAATTTTGCAATTGTTGCAATAATGCTTTATTTCACTTTTCCGGACAACACTTGATTGAGGATATCTGCCAAAGGCTTCATCGCATTTTGCACCTCCTCATATGTATTTGTCTGCGCGCCAACTTCAATAAGCGCTGATTTTGGCAAATAATGCAAATTGTAGCGGTATCCCCGCAAATAAATGCAGCGGGAAAAGCCCGGATATTTTTCTGCTGCCGCTAACTGCATTTGAAAAGAAAACGCCAGATTGTCTTCCAAATTCGGATTATAAAGGTAGCCGATATCCCCTTGTGCGGTTGTATGACTTAAACCGTTAAAAAACATAATCGTAGCTGTCTGTTTCCCGTCAATCTCTTTTACCAGCCGCGTCCCTTCTGCCACGCCGTCCCGGTGCAGATCGATCATCACCTCTATGCTTGGATTATCCTGCAAAAGTTTTTCTAATGCTGGCGCTGCCCGCGAATAAGCAGTGTCCCGATCCGGCAAATCATACTCTCCTTTGTGGTGCAGTACCTGATATCCGTATCCTTCCAATAACTGTGCCAGATAATCGCCCAAGCCAACGACAGACTGCGACGAATCCTTAGAATTCGAAAAACGCTCTTGGGAATGCGTATGATAAATTAAAATCTGCGGCTGCGACTTTGTATCATTTTTCTTTACGCTCATGTCTTTTGCGAGCATTTTAGATGCGTCCAGCTGATTTTTATTCGTTGTCGTCGTACTGTCTACGCGGTAAAAATTTTGAAGCAGGTAATCAAAATCATTTAATTTTGCCCTCGAATATTGAACAGGTGTACCATTTTGGGCAGGCTCTGAAGCTGTCTGCTGCGTTTTGTTTGTTTGATCTGTATCTTTGGGCGAGTCAGCTTCTTCGGAACGGTTTTCCTGTAAAATTAATTCTTCGGTTAAAGCATCGATATTATTTCCACAGCTTTGTTCCCCTGCGTCCTGAAAAAAAGATACTTCATTCATAGAAAGCTGTGTGTCCTGTTTTCTGGCATAGCCATAAATGGGCAGCAGTGCATCCATATTTTTTGCAAGATATTCATAAATCGTTTTTTCCCCGGATTGTGCAGCATCGTATGTAAGCACCGGCATACAGCTTTTTGCAGTCTGATAACCTAAGCTGGCCTGTACGGAACGCAGCATGGCATCCATGACTGTATGCCTGGTAATCCCGGATGATGCCATTACATAGATACATGCAGCGGCAAAAAAAACAAGTGGAAATGTGCCAATCCATATTTTTTTAGTTTGTTTCTTCTTATAATAATGCATTGCCCTATCCTCCTAAGTCACTTTCCCTTTCTTCAGCATGATGCTTTTTTACTATGCCAAAGCCAAGCGCTGCAAATCTTAAGTAACTGACATGATGCTAGGGCTAAAAGCTCTTTCCTGCGAAAGTTGCAGCAAATTTTTCACCCAGCATCATGACATCGTTTTTTACTTTTTGTGAATGGAATCTTCTTAAAAAATGTTCTCTCCTAATATATGAAATCAAGCGATAGTTTTATGTCTATTCGTGAAGACAGCCTTTCCAAACAAGGCGACATTTTTTTACAGCCTGCAAAAATACTCACTTTGCGCACATTCTGACAAAGCAAATTGCTTTTCTATTGTACCTGGTTTGCATCTTCACACTCTCCATCCTTTTGCAATGCAATATTAATTCCTTCCGACACAGTAAAGCTTAGACGTTTGACAGCCTCGTCTACGTCCTTTGGCGTTACATACAGCGTATTTAATTGGGGCGTCAAAAGCTCATGCACAAGCTGGTACTTTTCTACCATGTCTAATTGTTCGTAAGAGCTGCCAAGCTGTCGCAGTTGTTTTGCCTGGTTCATTGCTTCTAGTAAATTATTCATTGTATCGATCACAATTGTAGCAGCATCTACAACGGTCGGAATCCCTATGGCAATCACAGGGACTCCAACGCTTTTTTCATTTAAGGCATGTCTGTGGTTACCTACACCAGAGCCTGGATTAATGCCGGTATCTGTTATCTGGATCGTCCGGTTCAGCCTTCTGGTACTGCGTGCTGCAAGAGCGTCTACTGCAATAATAACATCCGGTTTTGTTTCTTTGGAAATGCCGCGTACGATTTCCATAGATTCAATGCCTGTTTGAGCCATCACTCCAGGCACAATACTGCTGACGGATTTATGACAGCTGTCACCAATGACATATTTGCCAAATTCATTGATAATATGCCTTGTAATACATAAATTATCTACCACACGCGGGCCAAGGGAGTCCGGCGTTACTGCCCGGTTTCCTAATCCGACTACCAAAGAGGTAAAATCCTTTTTTTGCGGAAGAAGCCGCTTTAAGATTTTAGACAGCTGTATGGAAATCTCTCGATGGTACCCCTCGTCTTCCTCAATCATATTCGGGGCTTCTACGGTAACATAGTTTCCTTTTGGTTTTCCCATCGCCTTTGCGCCATTTTCTGTTTCAATTACCACACTGCTAATGTGGATATCCGATGTCGCTTGTTCTTCTTCCAGGCGTACCCCCTTGATTTCTACGTTATCTTCCTCAAATTTCTCACGCGCCTCCAGCGCTAAATCTGTCCGCACTTGAAACATAGTTTTCAAACCTCTCCTACTTTATAATTTTGAACTTTCATTTGTTTGTTATTGTTCGCACCTTCGGTTACTATTTTTTACAAAAAAACTCATTTTATGTATTGACAGAACATATCAGTTATTCTATTATAATTTAGTGTGTTCGTTTGAAAGTCCGTGTCCTGATAATGAATACGATTTCAGAAAATCATACCCTTGTGTACTAAGGGTATAAATAATTCAATTATTTTTGATTGATACTGCAAATGGAGGTGTAGGAAAGTTGGCAAATATTAAATCTGCAAAAAAAAGAATTCTTGTATCCGAAAAAAGAGCTGCTCGAAATAAAGCTATCCGTTCAAAAGTTAAGACATCCATTAAGAAAGTAAATGCTGCTGTCGCTGCCAATGATAAGGAAGCTGCAAACGCTGCATTAAAAGTGGCTACATCAGAAATTAGCAAAGCTGCTACAAAAGGTGTCTACCACAAGAATACTTCTTCTAGAAAAATATCCAGATTAAGCCAGATTGTAAATAAAATGGCATAATTTCAGATGATATTCTGATAGATTTCAAAGGCCACCGATAGCCCTCTAATCGGCGGCTTTTTTTACGTAATACGAAAAAATATATCACTACACATTACTACAAAAGAAAGGGACATGTTATGAAAGCAAAAGGATTTATCAGTGAATTCCGCGATTTTATTTCCCGCGGAAACGTCATGGATATGGCTGTCGGCGTCCTCATCGGCGGTGCATTTTCTACTATTGTCACTTCCTTGACCGATGACGTTATCTCACCGCTGCTCGGACTGTTTGGAGGAATGAATTTTGACCAATTGTCTGTCAATATTTTAGGTGAAGTTACACTCAATTACGGAAAATTTGTAACTGCTGTTGTGAATTTTCTGCTCATGGCATTTATTATCTTCTTGCTGTTAAAAGGGCTGCATGCATTGCAGGCAAAAGCAGCAAAGCTTGCTCATCTAGAGGCAGAAGAAGCAGCCGACGCACCGCCAACTGTAAAAACCTGCCCATACTGCTTTATGGAAATTCCAATTGCAGCCACACG
>CANDJR010000016.1 GCA_947385105.1 uncultured Eubacterium sp. | reverse complement strand
CTCAAAACTTATGGTAAAAGTCCAGAATGGTTTTCGCCTATCTTTGTGATATAGCTGCTTGTGCAGCTGCCAATCTAGCGATTGGTACACGGAACGGTGAACAAGATACATAGTCTAAACCAATCTTATGGCAGAATTCTACAGAAGATGGATCGCCGCCGTGCTCACCACAAATGCCAACATGAAGTTTGTCATTTACTGGTTTGCCAAGCTTAATTGCTGTTTCCATTAATTTGCCAACACCGTTCTGATCCAATTTTGCGAATGGATCGTTTTCAAAAATCTTCTTGTCATAGTATGCATCTAAGAACTTGCCTGCATCGTCACGTGAGAAACCAAATGTCATCTGTGTCAGATCGTTTGTACCAAAGCAGAAGAAGTCTGCTTCTGAAGCAATCTCGTCTGCTGTAAGAGCAGCTCTTGGGATTTCGATCATGGTACCTACTTCGTAGTCTAATTTTGCGCCAGCTGCTGCGATTTCAGCATCTGCTGTTTCTACAACGACTTTCTTAACAAACTTCAGTTCCTTGATATCACAAATCAACGGAATCATGATTTCTGGTTTTACATTCCAGTCAGCATGTGCCTTTTGTACGTTGATTGCTGCACGGATGATAGCTTTTGTCTGCATCTTTGCAATTTCTGGATAAGTAACTGCAAGACGGCAGCCGCGGTGGCCCATCATTGGGTTAAATTCATGCAAGGAATCAATAAATGTCTTGATTTCTTCCACAGATTTGCCCTGAGCGTTTGCAAGTTTTGCAATGTCTTCTTCCTCAGTAGGAACAAACTCATGAAGTGGCGGATCTAAGAAACGGATTGTAACTGGGCATCCTTCTAATGCTTCGTAGATCTTTTCAAAGTCGCCCTGCTGATAAGGCAGGATTTTATCAAGCGCTGCTTCTCTTTCTTCTACTGTATCCGCACAAATCATCTCACGGAAAGCTGCAATTCTGTCTTCTTCAAAGAACATATGCTCTGTACGGCAAAGGCCGATGCCTTCTGCACCAAGCTCGCGGGCTTTCTTTGCATCAGTAGGTGTATCTGCATTTGTACGAACCTTTAATGTACGATATTTATCTGCCCATGCCATAACACGGCCAAATTCACCGGCAATTGTTGCATCTACAGTCGGGATGATACCATCATAAATGTTGCCTGTTGTACCGTCAATAGAGATTGGATCTCCTTCATGGAACTCTTTGCCAGCTAATGTAAATTTCTTATTTTCCTCATCCATAGCGATATCGCCGCAACCAGATACACAGCAGGTTCCCATACCACGTGCTACAACGGCTGCATGGCTTGTCATACCACCGCGGACAGTTAAAATACCCTGTGATGCTTTCATACCTGTAATATCTTCTGGTGAAGTCTCAAGACGTACCAATACGACTTTTTCGCCTCTTGCATTCCATTCTTCTGCATCTTCTGCGGAGAATACAACCTTACCACATGCAGCACCAGGAGATGCACCAAGGCCCTTGCCCATTGGAGTAGCAGCTTTTAATGCAGCTGCGTCAAACTGTGGATGGAGCAGTGTATCTAAGTTACGCGGATCGATCATTGCAACTGCTTCTTCTTCTGTACGCATGCCCTCATCTACTAAATCACAAGCAATCTTTAAAGCAGCCTGTGCGGTTCTCTTACCATTTCTTGTCTGCAGCATGAAAAGTTTGCCGTGCTCTACCGTAAACTCCATATCCTGCATATCTTTATAGTGGTCTTCTAATGTCTTGCAAACATCTTTAAACTGATCAAAGGCTTCTGGGAATTTATTTGCCATCTCAGTAATCTTCATTGGTGTACGTACGCCTGCAACTACGTCTTCACCTTGTGCATTTGTGAGGAATTCACCAAACAAACCCTTATCGCCAGTAGCTGGATCTCTTGTAAATGCTACACCAGTACCGCAGTCATCACCCATGTTACCAAATGCCATAGACTGTACGTTTACAGCAGTACCCCAAGAATAAGGAATATCGTTGTCACGACGGTATACGTTTGCGCGTGGGTTGTCCCAAGAACGGAATACCGCTTTGATAGCACCCATCAGCTGCTCTTTTGGATCATCTGGGAAATCAGAACCAATTTTTCCTTTGTATTCTGCTTTAAATTGGCTTGCTAATTCCTTTAAATCATCTGCTGTCAGCTCAACGTCCTGCTTAACGCCTCTGTCAGCTTTCATTTTATCAATTAATTCTTCAAAGTATTTCTTTCCAACTTCCATAACAACGTCAGAATACATTTGGATAAATCTGCGGTAGCAGTCCCAAGCCCAACGTGCGTTGTTTGACTTTTCAGCAATGACATTAACAACTTCTTCGTTCAAGCCCAGGTTTAAGATCGTATCCATCATACCAGGCATAGAAGCTCTTGCACCGGAACGGACAGACACCAGGAGCGGATTCTCCTTATCGCCAAATTTTTTGCCTGTGATTTCTTCCATCTTTACAATGTGCTCATTGATTTGTCCCTGGATTTCATCATTGATCTCACGGCCATCTTCATAATACTGTGTACAAGCTTCTGTCGTAATAGTGAAACCCTGTGGAACTGGAAGGCCAATGTTCGTCATCTCAGCCAAGTTTGCACCCTTGCCGCCGAGAAGCTCACGCATGCTCGCATTACCTTCGCTGAACAAATATACCCATTTGTTTGCCATTTGAATTTCCTCCTAAAATATTACTTTGTTTATTTTATGTGAATTTCTCCAAACATACTTGTCCGAAATTCATCCACATTGTTAACTATATTTCGTTTTTATTGCGCACACACTTATTTTAACATATTTTTCCGTAATAGCAACTATTTTTATTTAATTAAAATGCAAATTTTTCTAAAAAGTAAGCATCTAAATCTGCAATCGCTACACGTTCCTGCTCCATAGAGTCGCGAAACCGTACTGTTACAGCATGATCTGTTTCTGAATCAAAATCATATGTTACACAAAACGGTGTGCCAATTTCATCCTGACGGCGATAGCGTTTTCCAATATTTCCCCTGTCGTCAAACTCACAGTAATAGCGCTT
Source organism: uncultured Eubacterium sp. (assembly GCA_947385105.1). Classification (GTDB taxonomy): domain Bacteria; phylum Bacillota; class Clostridia; order Lachnospirales; family Lachnospiraceae; genus Eubacterium_J. Next base: position 24,636 of record CANDJR010000016.1, on the reverse strand, counting down.
TGATAATTGTGTATAAACCTGCTGTGCGCCTTCATTGAGCTTTTTCGACAATGGTAACACACCGATCTTCACAGGTGCAAGCGCTGGATGGAAATGAAGCACTGTACGCATATCCGGCTTTTCTTCTGTTCCAATATTTTCCTCATCATAGGCAGAGCATAAAAATGCCAGCAGTACACGATCCGCACCTAGTGACGGTTCGATTACATATGGAATGTATTTTTCATTTTTCGTGTCGTCAAAATAAGACATATCCTGACCAGAAGTGTTTTGATGCTGTGTCAGATCGTAATCCGTACGATCTGCAATTCCCCACAGCTCACCCCAGCCAAATGGGAATAAAAATTCAAAGTCTGTTGTTGCTTTGCTGTAAAAAGATAATTCCTCTGGATCATGATCTCTTAGACGCAGTTCTTCTTCCTTCATGCCAAGGCTAAGCAGCCAGTCACGGCAAAAGCCTCTCCAATATTGGAACCATTCTAAATCTGTTCCAGGCTCACAGAAAAACTCCAATTCCATCTGCTCAAATTCCCTTGTACGGAATGTAAAATTGCCTGGCGTAATTTCATTGCGGAATGATTTTCCGATCTGGGCAATTCCAAATGGAATCTTTTTTCGTGATGTCCGCTGCACATTTTTAAAATTCACAAAAATACCCTGTGCAGTTTCCGGACGCAGGTAAACCGTATTTTTTGCATCCTCTGTCACACCTTGGAATGTCTTAAACATCAGGTTAAATTGGCGGATATCTGTAAAGTTATGTTTTCCGCAGCTTGGACATGCTACTTGATGTTCTTCAATAAACCTCACCATTTCATCATTCGTCCATCCGTCTACACTGCCTTCTAACGCAATGTCATGCTCTGAAGCATAATCCTCTACTAGCTTGTCTGCGCGAAAACGTTCATGACATTCCCTGCAGTCCATTAATGGATCTGAAAATCCACCCAGATGCCCAGATGCCACCCATGTCTGTGGATTCATTAAAATGGCACAGTCCACACCAACATTATATGGATTTTCCTGAACAAATTTTTGCCACCATGCCTTTTTTATATTATTTTTCAATTCTACGCCAAGATTTCCATAATCCCATGTATTTGCCAATCCGCCGTATATTTCAGAACCTGGATAGACAAATCCACGCGCTTTTGATAATGCAACAATCTTCTCCATTGACTTTTCCATTTCTTTTCCTCCATTTTTGAAAAACACATTCACCATGCTTTTGCATTTCTATAACTAAGTCCACGCGCTGTATGCAATTCGCATCCGCTTTCCCTTGCATTACACCGCTCACTCTGCTTTGCAAATGCTACTGATAAATAATATACGCCAGCTTCTCCTGCGGATCTTCCATATCATATGAAACTGCCGCTGTATCCTTACCTGTTATTTCTACATTCCCATCAGAAACATATTGAATCGTACCATCAATCTTTACTGCTGTTTCTTCACCTATAATGACAGCTTTCAAATCTTTTTTTTCTATAATTTCCGAAACATCTGTTTCCCCTGCCAGACTGGAATCCTCCACCTTTTGAAAGTCTGTATCAAAAGCAAAACCTTGCTCCTTTGCCTTTGATACATCTCCAGCATATAGTGTGACATCATTAAATTGTGCATAATCAATATAGCTTGCATAATTTAAATATAGCTGTGCCAGACTGCCCTTTTCACCAGCAGATGCAATCTGAAAGCTGTCCAGCTCTATACTCCCATCCCCATTAGATGCTATGTAACTATCCACAGATTCTGTAATATAGCTTTTTAATTCTTCCTCATCATAGTAATCTTCGTTAAAATCCTCAATATTCGCTCCAACCACTGTCCCTTTATCTGTAATATAAACCGTACTGACAGTAGCTTTCCATGCGGTCCCACAGGCTGTATTTGTACCTGCTGCTGCAAGCATCAACAGCACCGCATATAGCTTACGCTTCATAGCGATTGCCTCCTCTTTTCGTAAAATAATCGCAAAGCCAGGTAGTGTATCAAAAACTGCCCCTATAAGTTCTTCCAGCTACCAGTCTTTGCCAAGCATGTCCTCAGACTTAAATTCATGGCTGTTATATTGATGTATGTATGCTGAAACAATTCCGTCCAACTGCTCCAGCACTTTCTCACTTAAAGTAAATGTATAAAGATGTTCTAATGGTGCAGTAATTATATACTGTAGTGCATACAGTGTAGATGCATCCATATGCAGTACTGTTTCTCCCTGCTGGCAGTCCGTACAAACAGCGCCATGCCGCCATACAGAAAAATAAGCCAGTCCTTCTTTTTTGCCGCATTGCATGCAGGAAAATACATTTGGATATTCACCAAGCAGTACTAACACTCGTAACTCATATATTCTGCGTACCAAATGGTTATCCAATGACGGCTTTAGCAACGCTTTTAACGTAATATATAATAAATTTAAAAAATGAGTGCCATCCATATTTTCCTGTGTATAATATGCTGCCATTTCTAAAAAATAAAACCCGTAATATGCTGCCTGTAAATTACTGGCTAGCTCCCTGAAATAACATGAAATATTTACCTTTCCTAACGTATAGGCGCTTTTGCCCTCGTAGACTTCAAACTGTCCAAAAGAAAAAGGATTGGATGCGGCCAAAAATGCGCTGTTTGGGCGTCTTGCACCGCGCACAAAAGCCGTAATCTTTCCTCTTTCCCTTGTCAGAATCTGTATTCGTTTGTCATAATCACCTACAGGCATTGCTGAGATCACCATGCCTGTCAGGACAAGCTTCTGTCCCATGTCTTACTCCACCTGCCAATGCCAATGGCTGCTCCTTGCGGCATTCCTGTTCACGTTCACGGTATTTTAAATAATCACTCACTTTGCCGCTTACGGCAAAATCATTCCAGCAATCTCTTGTCATATGCATCTCCCCTATCGCTTATTCGAAAGAATTTGTCAAATTCAAGCACTTTCCTTCTTGGTAAAGAGTACTTCGTACTGTGATATCGTTACTGTTCACTCTGTGCTCAGTAACATGCAAAAATTCATCTAAAATTGCCTGCGGCAATGGAATTTTTGCACTCCTGATTCATTTTCTTACGGACTTTGCAGTCAATGCAAAGTCCCGTGTGAATAGTAACGTCATGTCTACTTTGATAGGTTCTGCATATTCTTTGTTTCTAATACGAGATAAAATCTGGCAGTTTACCTGCAAGCTTATATTTCTTTCCGGTATCCAAAATTTTTCAGCAATAATTCACTGTCGCGCCAGTTTTTCTTCACTTTGACCCAGAGCTTTAAATTGACCTTTTCTTCCAGCAATTTCTCTATTTCATAGCGCGCATTTGTACCGATTTTTTTGAGCATCACACCGTTTTTGCCAATAATAATTCCCTTATGAGAGTCCCGCTCGCAGATGATCGTTGCCTCAATATCCATGAGCGGATGACCTTTGCGCTGCTTCATACGTTCTACAACGACGGCAATCCCATGCGGCACTTCTTCATCTAAGGCATGCAGTGCCTTTTCACGGACAATTTCAGCTACAATCTGGCGCTGCGGCTGATCTGTAATCGTATCCTCCTCGTAAAACATAGGCCCGTAAGGCAAATATTGAAAAATAGAATCAACCACATCATCTACATTTTCACCCCGTAAAGCAGATGCTGGGATAATTTCATCAAATTCATAAATGCCCTGGTACGCATCAATAAATTGCAGCAGCTCCTCTTTCTTCGCAATCGTATCCAGTTTATTAATCACAAGGATGACTGGTGTCGTTACTTTTTTGAGCATATCCACAATGTGCCGTTCTCCTGCACCAATAAAGTTCGACGGCTCTACCAGCCATAAAATGACATCCACATCCTGTAACGTATGCTCTGCCACATCCACCATATATTCACCCAGCTTATTTTTCGCTTTATGAATGCCTGGCGTATCCAAAAAAACAATCTGCCCTCTTTGCGGATCCGTATAAACGGTTTGGATACGATTTCGGGTTGTCTGCGGTTTATTGGAAGTAATGGCAATCTTTTGCCCAATCATATAGTTCATCAAAGTTGATTTGCCAACATTTGGTCTTCCAATAATCGTTACAAACCCTGATTTCAAACTCATCTGTTTCTCCATGCGGTTCCTTTCTCATTGTACATTAAAACAAATCTTCCAATACCCCAAATAGCCCAGCATCCTTTTCCAGCATATGCTCATTCCCAATCACACAGATATTTTCCTCTGACAATACAGAAGCAATCAGCGGCGCAAGTGCACGGATGTCCTTTGCATTGGCACTAAGCACCTCGTCACGCTCCCTTTGTACATCTTCATAGGAAACATGGCTCAAATACGCTATCATTGAACGGTAACCTTTTGCCGACGGGTTTAACGGCGTGTCCAATGTGCTGATTGTCCCAATCACATATTTTACCATATCACGCTCCTGTGCGTCAAACTGCTCTAAATAGTCCACAATCCCTTCAAATACTTCATTTGATTTCCGTAAATTCGGATCGCGGTACGTGCAAAAATACGTGTCACCAACTCTGTTAAAACCGCTCATACAACCGTATGCTCCGCCTTTTACCCGTATATTTAGCCATAAATAATCGTAATTTAAAATAACCTTTAAAATACTTAATGCACCTGTATAGGTAAATCCGTGGCTGCAAAAATTGCCTGCTCTGGCAACATACTGTACTTGCGAAGCGTTTTTAAAGCCTTCATTTTTCTTCTTGCAGGTAATCGTATGATCAAATTCTGGACAATCCTGTGTAAAAAGTCCTTCTTTTAACACTGCAAACTGTGATTCAAATTTTTCATAGCCTGCCTCATCACTGGTTAAACTGACAATCAGATTTTCCGGCCGGAAGATAAGAACCATTAACTGACGTAATATTGCCTTAATCGTATCTTTTTGCTCGGAAAAATTACGTTCCGCCTGTGCAACCACCCGGTACATCCCAATACCGCCCGCTAAATCATTGTAATGTGCAGATGGAGAAAAATATGACATTGCGCGCAGTACAGCACATGAATGTCCTGCCTGTGTCAGCATCATTTCCAACCGGGACTTTGTCTGGGCAAGGACCTCGTAAAGCCTTTTATCATCATCCAGCTTTGTCGTACACAAAATGCTTCTTAACAGCCCCATCGCAGTGCCAACCTCGCCGTATAATGCTTTGACACGCACCTCATATTTTCGGATCATCTTACTTTTATCGACACAATCTTCACAAGAAAGTGTGTTAATAGAAATTCCTCCTGTGTGAAGATTAATTTCATTAGCAAGATCCACGTACGTATAATCCTCTGTATCCATATCTCCTAAAACAGCCTTCAAGATTCCCAGGTAAGGCACCCATTCTTCTTTTACTGCCGATAAATCAAAAATAAAATTTAGATAGTCAATTCCATTCGAATAAATCTTATGATGGATAACCGGGATGCCTAAGACATTCTTTTCTTCATTATAAAATGGCGCTGCTTCCTTGCGCATGTCTGCACGTGTCAACATCGGAATCTTTTCTAAATCTTCCTGTTTGGATGGCTCCTGCTGGTATTTTTTCAAATGGGCTGTCTGGGCTACCAGCCTGGATACTTCTTCTTCACTTAAGGACGCTTTATAAGCTGCCAGTTTTTCTTCCAACTGCTTTTCCCGCTTTTCATTCAACCCTTTTTCCGGTTCTATCAGCACGAGTGAATGATGTTTGTTTTCTAGAAAATAAGTGCGGATTAAATCCTCAAAGTACCCTGTATCTGCCTGTTCTTTTAAATGTTGAAACGTATCCAGTACTTCCAGATGCAAAAACGCAGTTTCATCATCATACAGCCAGCTGTCTAAGCACTGTAAGCCATAAATAAGGCCCTTTGGATAAGAACCAAAATCCGCCTCACGAAACTTAAATTCATTACTGTTAATACCCGCAAGAAGTGCCTTACGGTTTAAGCCGTTTTTGACTAACCCTTGTAAGGTATCCTCAATAATTTGTACAAACCTCTCTTTATCCGATGCATCTGCATTTTTTGCAGTCACTGTAAAGAATGGCTGGTACGTAGAGCTGTCATAACCGCCAATAATATCTTTCCCGATCTTTGCATCCAATAATGCTTTTTTTAGCGGTGCGCCAGGTGCATTTAACAAAGCATAGTCTAACACTTCAAACGCTAAATACAACTCTTTATCCAGCGTTGTGCCAATGACAGTATTATAAGAAAGATACGTATTTTGATGTTCGCTTTCTGAGCTTGCGATGGAATATTTTTTGCTGACCTCAACTGGTTTTGAAAACGATTGTTGTAGCTGGATTTCTGAATCCAGCTCAATTTTATCATACTCAGATAAATAAGCTTTATCTATCCAGTCCAGTTTTTGTATCATGTCCATATCCCCATACAGATAAATGTAAGAATTGCACGGATGATAATACCTGCGATGGAAATCCAAATATGCCTCATACGTCAGCTCTGGGATATTTTGTGGGTCCCCGCCAGATTCGTTGGCATAGGTTGTGTCCGGAAACAGAGAATTGAGTATGACACGATCTAATACGTCTTCTGGCGAAGAAAACGCCCCTTTCATCTCATTATATACAACACCATTTAATGTAATTGGCGCATCTGGCGTTTCTAATTCATAATGCCAGCCTTCCTGCTGAAAGATTTCCTCGAATTGATAAATATTTGGATGGAAGACAGCATCCAAATATACGTGCATGAGATTTTGAAAATCTTTTTCATTGCAGCTTGCTACTGGATATACGGTTTTATCTGGATAAGTCATCGCATTTAAAAACGTATTCAGTGAACCTTTGACAAGCTCCACAAACGGATCCTTTACTGGAAATGCTTCTGAACCGCACAGTACGGTATGCTCAACAATATGCGGCACACCTGTACTGTCCTCTGCAGGCGTCCGAAACCCTATATAAAACACCTTATTCTCATCATCATTGGAAATAATGCTAATTTGCGCACCGCTTTTTTTATGCCGCAGCCGATATCCTTTTGAATGGATATCCATAAGCTCTCTTTCTTCTAAAATTTCATATGCGGATAATTCTGACAATTTCAAATATGCGCCCTCCTACCTATTCTCTCATTTTTTACTTTCATCCTGCAACCTATTACACGATACGCTATGATCCATCTTCTTGCCAGAAGTCTGGCTTATCTGTCATGTTAGCCTATTTGCAGGTTTTTACTGATTTTTTATTTTGTCTGCTTCTTTTACATGAAGCTCTATCTGCTGGAATGGGATCTCAATTTGATTTTCGTCAAAGACAAGCTTCACTGCCTCTAACATGTCCCACTTAACCTGCCAGTAATTTTCAGACGGTACCCAAAAGCGGCATCCTAATTCTACGCTGCTGGCTGCCAGTTCTGCTACAAAAATCTGAACCGGCTGATCAGTTAGAATACGTTCATCCCTTGCTACCAAATCTGCCAGTAATTCCTTCGCCCTTCGTAAATCCGAAGTATAAGAAATCCCTACCGTCAAATCCAAACGCCTGGTCTGCTGGCCCGTTACATTTACAATCGCATCCTCTGTCAGTTTTCCATTTGGAATCATAACCGTCTGGTTATCCACAGTTAGTATTTTGGTATAAAAAGTAGAAATCTCCTTCACAGTGCCTTCGTGTCCTGTCGCACCTGAAATCATATAATCGCCTACCCGAAACGGCTTCATTAATAAAATCAAAACGCCGCCTGCAAAATTGGCAAGGCTCCCCTGCAAAGCAAGTCCAAGCGTCAGCCCGGCAGATCCTAAGAGCGCTACCACAGAAGCTGTGGTCACGCCAAACAAAGTTAAAACCGTAAGCCACAATACTGCATAAAGACAATATTTACTTACTGAATCTAAAAACTGGCAAACACCAAGATCTACTTCCCTGCGCTCTAAAGATTTGCGCAGCACCTTTCTTAAAAAGGCAATCATACGTTTGCCTATCAAATAAATCACAACAGCAAGTACGACCTGTATTGCTAAATTCAGCGCTTTCGGCACTAATTCCTGCAAATATTTGGAAATAAATGTTTCATCTACTTTTTGCAGCTGCTCTAAGCCGTCTGTTATAATTGCCGGTTCTTTCGTTAATAACATTAGGCAAATCCTCTAATTATTCCATTTCGTGATTCTCTTATGATTTCATGTTACCGTGTAGGATTTTATTCCCCATCTAAAGCATGGATAAACAGTCCGCTCCTTAGCTTTGGTTCAAACCAGGTGGATTTTGGCGGCATTAACAGCCCTGCATCAGCTACTGCGAACAATTCGGAAATATCTGTTGGATACATCGCAAATGCAACTTTACAGTCCATGGCCACCCTGCGTTCCAGTTCTTCCAGCCCACGGATTCCTCCTACAAAATCAATACGTGCATCTGTCTTTGGATCATGAATTCCAAGCACTGGCTCTAATAATAAATTTTGTAAGAGCGATACATCTAAGCTTTTGACTGGATCTGACGGGATATCTGCTGTTTTAATTGTACACAAATACCAGTTTCCGTCCAAATACATGGAAAAAGTCCCTTTTTGAGACGGCTTTTGCCCCTCTCCCTTTTTCCCGATCTCTACTATGTCAAACCGTTTTTTCATTTCCTGCAAAAAGGACTCTTGTTCCAGCCCATTGAGATCTTTTACAACGCGGTTATAGTCCATAATCATCAATTGATCATCTGGAAACAGCACAGATAAGAAATCATTAAATTCTTCTTCTCCTGTATATCCTGGGTTTTGCTCTCTGCGCATCAACCCGACCTTCACTGCTGAAGCTGCGCGGTGATGGCCGTCTGCTATATAAATTTCCTGGATCTGTGCAAATGCACGCTGTACCTCTTGGATTTGGCTTTCCTCATCCATCCGAAATACCCGATGACGAATTCCATCTTCTGACACAAAATCGTACAAAGGATCTTGCTGCTTGACCTGATTTACTACCTGATTAATCGCTTCATGGGAACGGTAAGCCAAAAAGATTGGGCCTGTCTGTGCGTTGCAGGCATCGACATGGCGGATACGGTCTTTTTCTTTATCAGCTCTCGTATTTTCATGTTTCTTGATAACCTTGCTTTCGTAATCATCGATCGATGCACATGCTGCAATCCCTGTCTGTGTCCTGCCGTTCATCGTTAGTTCATAAATGAAAAAACAGCGTTTCTCCTCTTTCACAAACCTGCCGTCTGCTACCATACCCCATAATAAATCATGGGCCTTTTGATATACCATGTCTGCATACATATCAGTTTCTTCCGGAAACTGTGTTTCCGGCCGGTCAATATTTAAAAAAGAATCCGGATTTCCTTCCACAGCCTGTTTTGCTTCTTTACGGTTGTATACATCATAAGGAAGTGCTGCAATTTGATTTACTTTTTCCCTACATGGACGTATGCAAAAAAATGGTTTGATATTTGCCATACTTCTCTCCTTTTCCAAAATCATCTCAAAGTGTGTCCCTATTATAACGTTCGTAGACAAAAACGTCAACCAAATTACGTCAAAAAGGATACCCGAAGAATTGGGGGTTCGGGTATCCTTTCACAAAGCAATATTGCTGTCACATCCAGAATGAAAAGCAAGCAGTCACTGCACAGCTTACGAACTACCGCCAAGCCATTTCTGCCAAATGCTTGTCAGTATTTGCGTATGTTCAGTCCAGCTTCTATGGCAGTTAGAAACAAAACCTATCCTGCAGATCCTATCAGATGCCAAAAGCCATTTGCTGTCACTTCATTCTAGTTGTGTGTTGCACACTCCTATTTTAGTAGGAATGCGTATGAACAGTTACACTTCTAAGTTAACTTTGATTCTACATTATTGTATTACATTTATCGTCATTTGACAACCAAAACATCCATTCTTTCTCAAATACTATATGTTACTGTTCACTCCGTTCTCAGTAACATGCAAAAATTCATCTAAAATTGCCTCCGCAATGGAATATATACAAAAATTCATCTAAAATTGCCTCCGCAATAGAATTTTTGCACTCCTGAATCATTTTCTTACGGTCTTTGCAGTAAATGCAAAGTCCTGTATGATCAGAAACGATACTATATTTCAAATTTAGACATCAGCTGTACCATTGTCTCTACTTGAGCTTTTTGCTGCTCGCTGACAGCTGCTGTTTCTTCAGAAGTTGCAGAATTATTATCTACAACTGCTGATACCTGTTCTAAATTGTTTTTTATTTGGCGCATATGCTGGACATCTCTTTGTAAAATATCTGAAATCTTGCCCATTTTTTCCGTAGCGGTCTTTGCCGCATCCATGACTAAAGCAATGCTTTTCGCTGTCTCATCAGCAACTGATATTCCGCTGTCTACGGATGTAACAGCTGTTTCTATCAGCTTCGTTGTCTTACCGGCTGCTTTCGCGGATTCCTCCGCCAGGTTTTTCACCTGTTCTGCTACAACAGCAAATCCTTTTCCGGCTTCTCCTGCTCTTGCTGCTTCAATTGCTGCATTTAAAGACAAAAGATTCGTCTGGCTTGCAATATCTTCAATGGTGCCGATAATCGTACTGATTTGCTCATAACAGCCGCTAATTTCTCCAATCGCCTGTTTTAACTGCTGCATTTTTTCATTGCCATGGGCAAGTGTCTCGCCTGCCAGCATTGCAGTTTTTACTGATTCCATAGCTTCTTCCACATTATGTTCCATGCTTTCCATCATCTGTTCAAAAACAATGGTAAGCTCAGATACCTGTCCAGCCTGGTTTGTGCTGCCTTCTGCCAAATCTTCTGCTGCATAGGCCAGCTGCTCAGAACCGCTGTCAATCTGCCCTGAAACATCACGCAGCGTTAACAGTGTCTCACGCATCTTCTCTCCAATAATTAAAAAGGAATCCCGAATCTGGGTAAATTCCCCTACATACTGTTCTTCGATCTTAATATTATAATTTCCATTTCCCATTTGATCCAGCACTTTGGAAATTTCACCGACCATACTATGCATATTTTTCTTCATAAATGCAATTGCTGTTACCATCACGCCGACTTCACTGTCATCCTCCTGTAAATCAAGAGGTACATTAAAATCTCCGCCCGCCAGGGCAGTCATTTGATCCGATACTTTAATAATCGGATCCAGCAGCTCTTTTGATGTAAAGCGCAGTGTTTTTACTATCTGCCATACAATATAGGCAAACGACAGCAGCAATAAGATATCAAATACAATCTGGATAGCCTGCAGTATTTGCTGCTGGCTGCTCTTTCGATCTCTGATTTCTTGAATTGTCTGGTCTGTCTTTGCATTGATTTCATCTACTGACCGTGCATATTCGTCTGTAAAAATATAACCTTGCGCAGTCTCCATGTCGCCTTTTCCAGCAGCTTCAATCGCCTTTTCTTCTAAAGGCACTAAAGAATTAGACAGATTGGCAACTTCATCCATATTTGCCCATTCCTGCTCTGTCAATCCGCACTTTTTTAACACCTCAATTGCTTCTTCGCGGCATCTATCCTCATTCAGCTCTGTGTTATAATCGTCTACATACTGCTGCTCCCCTGTGACAGCATAACACCTAACGGCAGCTGTCAGTGTCTTAGAAGCGATCCGGTATTGGTCTAATGCAACGGTAGCGTTTAGCTGCACTGTCTGCATCCTGGATAACACGACATTAAAAATCGCAAATATAATAAGAAGTACAATGCCAATTCCTACTGCTATATACTCCTGCTTAACAAGCCGCTTTAAGTAGCTTGCCTGGCTGTTTTTTCTTTGTCTTGTTTCTGTTTTCTCTGCTCCCATTTTCCAATCCTTCCATTGTTGCGGCAGTCGATGTCAGACAGCACGCTGCCTTCTTTTTCTTTATAGTTTCATAAATATTTCTGTTTCTTGCTTTAACTGTGTCGCAATTCCTTTATTTTCATCCATCTGGTTATTAATATTATCCATATCCATGACAAGCACCTGCATATTCTCTGCTGTACCGCTGACTCCGGTCACGCCCTCATCAATCGCCAGACTGATCGTATGGATCGAGTCTGCAATTTCTGCCATTGAGCATTTGAGTGTATCAGCTCTCACAGCAAACTCCTGCATGACTTCTTCAATATAAGTTGCATTTTGCTTATATTCATCTCCTGCTGTTACAAAAGCGTCGAATTCAGGCATAATTGTTTCATTCATATAAGCAACTAGGTTTTGTGCATGCTCCGCCAGATTCGATACTGCATCTGTGACAACGACATTAATCCTTTGAATATTATTTGCCGATTCCCGCGTTGATGCCGCAAGCTGGCTAATCTCGCCTGCTACAACAGCAAATCCTTTCCCGGCTTCTCCTGCCCTGGCCGCCTCAATCGAAGCATTCAGCGCCAACAGGTTCGTCTGGCTTGCAACCGTCAAAATATCGCTTGTCAAACTGTTCACCTGTTTGACACTGCTGCTGTCTGCAATTGCCTGATTCAAAACAGATAAAATCTCATTAATTTTAACGTTTGTCGTTTCCATATTATTGCGTGCTTTTTCTGCCATTTCCTCTGCATGCAGCTTCATCTTCTTTGAATAGTCATTGATTTCATTGGTCTTATCTGCAATGCTTGTCACTTCTTCACTGACAGAAGCTGCATTTTCATTAATCGACTGTGCATTATTTGCAACTGCCTCCATTGTAGCAGACAGCTCCTGCGTCAATGCTGAGAGCTCTGTCACACTGTTATTGGAAGTTTTGATATTGTCTAGCACCTCAGAGACAACGACATCCATCTTTTGTGAATTGTTTGTAATCACACGGAAAATACTCTGCAGCTTTTCCATAAATATATTAATCCCAGTTCCAAGGGCTGCAATTTCATCATTAGAAGTTACGCTGACACGCTGCGTCAAATCCCCCTGCTTATGGTCAATACCCTGGATAATGCCGGATAATTCATGCTCTGTCTTTTTAATTGGGCGAACAATATGCCAGTTTGCACTATAAACCGCATACAAAATCGCTAACAGGCTTATGACTACGGTAGCACTGTTTGTAAAGAGACTGTTACGGTATACCTCTGAAAGCTGTACTCTTGCGCTCGCTGCCGCATCTTGTGCATGAGATTCAATCGTACTAATATCCGCCAACATTTGATCTACACATGGCATCACCTCTGTATTCGCTATTACATTTGCCTGTGACTGCTGCGCATTCGCACTAAACGCACAAACGCTGCGCATTGCTTCTACAAACAAATTAAATTGCTGCTGCATTTCCTGATAGGCTGCTTGATCGTCTTGATCCAAATATTGTTCATAATTAGCCATGTCTTCGCGCAAAGCTATCTCATTTGCCTTGATCGTATTGACTGCCTGAATCATACTGGCAGAATCTAATGCAATGACATGCGAAAGCCCAATATTATGTAATTCCTGTATTTGCTGCTTGATGCTGCTTAATTCTGTAAGGCTTACCATATCATGATCTGCAATTTCTGTGGCATTTTGGTTCACCATCCGGATGTTGGATATTGCAGCAAGGTTTGATATCACAGCTACAATCCCCAAGATAATGACTGGGACCATAATACGAATTTTAATACTTTTCCGTCTTTTTTGTTTTACTTGATCCATGCCAATTCCCCCTATGAAGCGGTAATCCCACTCACAAGCTGATCTAAGAGATCCTGCAAGGAAAGGTTACCTGGATTGCCTTCTGCCATTGTATTGCCAAACGTAGCCGCTGGTGCCCAATATTTCTGGCCTACCTTCTGGAGAACGCCGTACTCAGCCTGTTCGAACACTGCTGATATTGCCGGCGAAAGTGAAACTGCTTTTGATGAAGCTGCATTTTGATTGGAAGGTCCGCGGCCTGCACGTTCAAAACGCAAATTCTGGTTTTCTTCATTTGTTAAGTAATCTGCTAACTTTTCCGCCCACTCACGATTTTTAGAGTAAGAATTCACTCCAAGCAGACGATATCCTGTAAACGATGCCATCTGAACCTGCTTTTTCGCACACGTATAAGTTGGCAGTTTGCAGGCGCCATAATCTGTTCCAAATGCTTTTTGTACAGCGTCTAACTCCCATACGCCTGCTACAATGGCGATCGCATCTTTATTTATTAAATGTGTTTCAAAATCACTATCTGCTAAAAATCCAGGGCTGCTAGCAATATCCAGCATACTTTGTGCAACATCTACGCCCCTGATCCCTCCTTGTTCTTTATTCCAATCACAAAAATTTGTCAAACCATCTTCATTTAAAGAAAGACGCATCCCTGTCTGTCCAAAAAATGAATATAAATACCATCCGCTCGACCAATCCATAACAATCTTTTTGTTATTTTCTTCACAAATCTCTAAAATACGGTCAAACGTACGCACATCTTCCTGTGTGAAATATTGTTTATCATAAAGTAAGAAATAGCCATTATCTGCTGATATTGGATAAGCATGCAGCTTGCCATCTACAGAAGCTGCATCTACTGCGCCCTCAATATTGCGGGCAGAAACCGCATCTGCATTTTGGATTTCTTCTAATACGCCAGACGCAACCATTGTCAAAAGCTGATCATCTGGCAGATTAAACAAATCTGCTCCATTTGCCACGTCAGCTAAAAAAACATCTTTACATTCTGACGCTGGAACTGTCTCGTACTCGATTTCAATTTTTGCCTCTGCACTATACTGCTTAATAAAAGCATCTATCATTTCTTGGTACAACGCAGTTTCATTTTTGTCACACCAAAACTTCAGCTTTACATTGTTATCTGCCTGTCCGGACACATCTGACTGCTGAGGAAGATTGTCTTCGCTTTGCGGTGTCTGTTCCCTTTTTTCTTTATCCCCGCATCCTGCCAGCCACAATACAGATAATATGGTAGGCAAGAGCAAAAACATAATTCTTCTTTTCATATTTACTCCTCCTTCTATCCATCTTTCCCGGGTGCTTTTATTTTTGCACAAATTACAAAATGCAGTACTGCATATAAATCCTTCTATACTTTATCATAGCAGATATGTAAACAAAATGCCATAAAAATTTCTAAAGTATCTCTACTTTTTGTGCACATTGGAAGTTTGCCCATAAAAAAAGCATCTCAGTTGCCACCTCATCACACACAACTAAAATGCTTTTTCTACTATGCCTCAGTTTTCCGAAAAATGAATAATTTGCTTGCAAGATAATTTAAAACAATAACAATTACATTCGAAGCTGTCTTGATTACAATATCCTGTAGCTTTAACATGTCTACACATACATACATGATCGCAAGATCTAAAAGCCCGGTCAAAACCCTGCAAGTAAAAAAGGAAAACATTTCTTTCCATATTGCGTGTCTTTCTGTGAGCCTGCTTTCAAATACCCAAAGCTTATTTGTCGTATAAGCACAAATCACAGCTATCAACCAGGCAAGGCACGTACTTACCACTGTCCCCAGCTGAAGCGGATGTGCACACACATAATATGCAACAATATTTATAATCGTCGAACATACGCCAAAAAACAAATACAGAACAATTTCCCGATACCGGTTCCATAATAATTGAATCATGTTCTATTTCTCCTATGCAGCTAGTATAATCAAAAGGATTATTCTTCGTTCATCTTTACCAATTTCGCACTCTGATCCGCAGCGATGCATGCATCTAAAATTTCCTGGATATCCCCGTCTAATATTTTATCCAGCTTATACAACGTCAAATTAATCCGGTGATCCGTAACACGGCCCTGTGGGAAATTATACGTACGGATTTTTTCAGAACGATCACCTGTCCCTATCTGGCTGCGCCGTGCCTGGGATTCCTCATCCTGCTTTTTTTGCAGCTCCAAATCATACAGTTTTGCACGCAGCAGGGCAAATGCTTTTTCCTTATTCTGCAGCTGTGATTTCTCTGTCTGGCTGTAAATCACGATCCCTGTCGGATAATGCGTTAAACGAACTGCAGAATCTGTCGTATTGACACATTGCCCGCCGTTTCCAGACGCACGCATAACATCAATACGGATATCCTTTTCATCAATTTGTATATCTACTTCCTCTGCCTCTGGCATAACCGCAACAGTAATTGTGGATGTATGAATACGCCCCTGGGATTCTGTCTCCGGTACACGCTGCACCCGGTGTACGCCGGATTCATATTTCATTTTTGAATAAGCGCCCTGTCCAGTAATCATAAAATTGACTGATTTCATACCGCCAATACCGATTTCTTCGATTTCCAGAGTCTCTACCCTCCAGCGCTGCCTTTCTGCATAATGTACATACATACGGTATATTTCTGCTGCAAACAAAGCCGCCTCATCACCGCCAGCGCCAGCACGGATTTCTACAATGACGTTTTTATCATCATTCGGGTCTTTTGGCAGCAGCAGCAGCTTAAGTGCATCTTCTAAGCGTGCCTGTTCTGCCCTGGACTCATTTAACTCCTCTTTTGCAAGTTCCCGCAATTCCTCGTCAGATTCTTCCTCCAGCATTGCAAGGCTGTCTGCAATGCTTTGCTTTGCTTGTTTATATTTTTGAAACGTCTCTACAATCGGCGTCAAGTCGCTTTGTTCCTTCATCAGCTTTCGGAAACGCTGCGTATCATTTGCTACATCCGGCTCACTAAGCTGGTTCATGATTTCTTCATAACGAAGTACCAGGTCTTCTAATTTGTCAAACATGTTCTTCCTCCAAATTTAATTCTCAAACTCGCCCTTTGACAACCCGCTCATGATGCGCTAAATCCTTAATGACAGATACTTCTCTGTAACCTGCCGCGCACATCATATTTGTCACTGCCGGCCCTTGATCATAACCAATTTCCAAATACAAATATCCATCCTTATTCAGGTAATCTTTGCCTTGCGCAACAATCTGCCGGTAAAAATCCAGCCCGTCCACTCCGCCGTCTAAAGCACCGATTGGCTCAAAATCACGTACTTCCGGCATTAAACTCAATATTTCTGACTGCGCCACATAAGGCGGGTTTGATACAATTAAATCAAATCGTTCATTAATATTTTCAAACAGGTTACTGCGTACCCAATTAATTTCCACTTCATGTACTTTGGCATTATCCTTTGCCACAAGCAGCGCCTGTTTGGAAATATCGCTGCCTGTCACAGCCATGCCATGTGCATTTTTTAATAAGCTGATTGCAATACACCCTGAGCCTGTGCATAAGTCCAGCACACGCATCTTAGGCTGGCATACTTTTAACACTTCTTCGACTAATGTTTCTGTATCCTGTCTTGGGATTAACACATTGGAATTTACTTTAAAATTGAGTCCCATAAATTCCTGCTCGCCTGTAATGTACTGCAATGGAATGCGTTCTGCGCGTTTTCGTACTGCAATCTCATACTCAGACTGATGTTCTGTCGTCAAATCATCTTCCATATGGGAATAGTAAAAGGTAAGGTTGACTTTGCATACCGCTTCAACAAGCAGCCATGCATCGATCTTTGCTTCTTCTATACCTGCCTGCGCAAGCAGTTCAATCCCCCACTTCATTGCTTCGCGATATGTCATGCCTTCCCTCCTGTTCCCGGTTTTCCTTTAAAAATGCTTTCCAGTCAAAGACAGCTTCGACTGATGCAATCCCTACTTCTATCATATCATCATCCGGTTCTCTTGTCGTCAGTTTTTGCAAGGCAAGTCCAGGTTTGCTAAAAAAATTAACAACTGCATTTTCACTTCTGCCCGCCAGCCTTAAAAATTCATATGCCACAGCAGCAATGACTGGTACCAGCAGAATTCTTAGCACAATCCTTGCAATGCCGGAATCTGTATGAATAAACAAAAAGAAAAGTATGCTGATAAACACTACCAGGAATAAAAAGCTGGTCCCACAGCGTTTATGCAGCCTGGAACTGCTCTTTACATTTTCCATATTTAACGCCAGCCCGTGCTCAATGCAGTTTATGCATTTATGCTCTGCACCATGATACATAAACACCCTTTGTATTTCCTTCATCCTTGAAATCAAAAGAATGTATGTAAAAAAAATCCCCAGGCGCAAAGCACCTTCGAGAAGCGCCAGCAAAACCTGTGAGGTAATCTTTTTTGCAAATAAGTTTGTAATAAAGTATGGAACAAGCATAAACAGTACAATGGCTGCCAAAATCGACACCACAGTCGTAGCGCCCATCAGCAGATTCTCATTTCTTTTTTCTTTCTTTTCATCAACTGCTTTTTCCTTTTGTTCTTCCTCCTCCTCAAAAAAAGAAGCTGAATACATCAGCGTACGCATGCCAAGTATGAGCGAATCAACAAAATTTACCACACCGCGCACAAACGGCAGTTTTTTGATTGCCCTGCCGTACAAAATACCATCATATTTCTTTTTATCTACAACAATATTCCCATCTGGTTTACGAACCGCGACTGCATACTGCGTATCATTTTTCATCATAACGCCTTCCATCACAGCCTGGCCGCCTATCCCGGAATAACTCATGGATTCTCCTTTTCCTGCCAATGCGGCATTTTCGAACAATTTCCAGCAAATATTTGAAAAAAGGTTGAGATTTCACAACCTCAACCTAATCTGGCACATTCTTTGTTCTATTTCATGCCGTATTTCCTATTAAACTGCTCAATACGTCCACGAGCCTGATTTGCCTTCTGCTGGCCTGTGTAAAATGGATGGCACTTAGAACAAATCTCGACATGAAGCTCCTGCTTTGTTGAACCTGTTACAAATGTATTCCCACAGTTACATGTAACAGTTGCCTGGTAGTATTCTGGCTGGATTTCTGTTTTCATCATTTTCACCTCGCATCTATATGATTGAATCATTCTGTTTATTGTTTTCTGAATCATTGCTGTCATTGCACTAACAACTCTCTTATAGTAGCATATCCAAATTTCATATGCAAGCGTTTTTTTGAAATTTTACTGAAAATCATTAGACCCTGCGTCTTTTCACTAATTGAATAAACTCTCTGTTATTATTCGTATGGGTAAACATATTTAAAATATTCTCTACTGCTTCGTCGGTTTTCATGCCATTGATGCCTTTTCGCATAATATCAACTGCCTCTTGTTCTTCCCTATCTAAGAGAAGATCTTCCCTGCGTGTACCGGACTTTACAATATCAATCGCAGGAAATACCCTTTTTTCAGAAAGCTTGCGGTCAAGCACCAGCTCCATATTACCTGTGCCTTTAAATTCCTCATATACCACATCATCCATTTTGCTGCCCGTATCAACCAATGCTGTCGCTAAAATCGTAAGACTGCCGCCTTCCCGCATATTTCTCGCAGCTCCAAAAAAGCGTTTTGGCATATGCAGTGCTGTAGGATCCAGCCCGCCGGAGAGCGTTCGTCCGCTTGGCGGAACAGTCAGATTATATGCCCTGGCCAGTCGTGTAATGCTGTCTAATAAAATCATAACGTCCCGTTTGTGCTCAACTAACCGTTTTGCCCGTTCAATCACCATCTCAGACACACGCTTATGATGTTCTGGAAGTTCGTCAAACGTGGAATAAATCACTTCTACATTTTTGCCTTCTATCGCCTCTTTAATATCTGTCACTTCTTCCGGGCGCTCGTCAATTAATAAAATAATCAAATGAATTTCTGGGTTGTTTTGCTTAATCGCTTTTGCTACTTGCTTAAGCAGCGTAGTTTTACCTGCCTTTGGCGGAGATACAATCATCCCTCTTTGTCCCTTGCCGATCGGAGAAACTAAATCTACAATGCGCATAGAGGTTGTCGCACGGTTTGTTTCCAGCCGAAGTCTTGCATTTGGGAAAACAGGCGTCAAGTCCTCAAAGTTTCTCCTTTGGGCAACAATAGACGGGTGGTAGCCGTTAATCGATGTAATATATAACAGTGCGCTGAATTTTTCTCCTTGTGTCTTAATCCTTGTATTTCCACGTACAATATCACCTGTTTTTAACCCGAACCGCCGGATTTGAGAAGGAGATACATACACATCATGTTCTCCTGGTAAGTAATTTTCGCAACGTATAAAGCCATACCCATCTGGCATGACTTCTAAAATACCGTCCGCTGTCACCCCACTGTCTAACTCTGAATTAATCTCATCCTTACTATTTCCACTGCCGTTTTCACGGCCATTGGCACTGTCTTTATTTTGGTTTTCCTTATTGTTTTCCATATTCTCCTGCCTGCGGAGCTTTTGCTCTCGTGTCGTATTTTGACCTGCCTGCTCCTTCTTTTCTGCTTCGATCCACGCTGCTTTCTCGGGCTTTTCTTGTTTTGGAGGCCTGTCCGCACTATTACGGTTTTCTTCATTTTCTATTTTGTTTGGCTCTGCAGGTTTATTCTCTGTTTCAGCCTGCGCCTGCGGGGCCGCTTCGTTTTTTTCCTCCAGCTTTACATCTTCTTCCACCATACGGTTTATCAAATCTGCCTTTTTTAATCCAGTAATGCCTTTTAGCCCACGCGCCTTTGCCAGATCCTTAAGCACAGCTACGGATAACGTTTCATATTTTTCCCTCATCATTTTCTCCTATTCTATTAATCAATGGGATTCATAAATTCGATACAATCGCTTTTGATTGCAGAGTCTGCTGAAACAAACTGTAAATTTACCTGATCATAGATGCATGATTTTTTACATTATACACCATTTTTTACAAAATAGGAATACCCTTTATGAAATATCAAAAAGATCTGACATAATTCCGTTACTGTGAACACCATAGGTGTGAACAGTAACCAAATTGCTTTCTTGCGCATCAATCATACTTTTTCTTGCATAGCAAAAAGGATAATGCTATGATTGTTATGGCATTTTTACAGATGTTGTTGGAAATCAATCATTTTGAAATAGAAAAATAGAAAGGAAGCAAGATCCATGGATATGAAAGAAAAAGCGCTCCAAATGCACAAAAACTGGAACGGAAAGCTTGAAACTGTTTCCAAAACGCCGGTAAAAACAAGAGAAGACCTGGCAATCGCTTATACGCCAGGCGTTGCGGAGCCTTGCAGGGAGATTGCAAAGGATGCATCTCTTGCGTATACTTATACAATCAAATCCAATACTGTTGCTGTTGTTTCTGATGGCAGCGCAGTTCTTGGCCTTGGCAATATTGGCCCATATGCTGCAATGCCTGTAATGGAAGGCAAATGTGTCCTGTTCAAGGAATTTGGCAATGTCAACGCTGTCCCAATTTGCCTGGATACGCAAGATACTGAAGAAATTATAAAAACGGTAAAAAACCTTGCGCCCGCATTCGGCGGCATTAATCTGGAGGACATTTCCGCTCCGCGCTGTTTTGAAATCGAAGCCCGCTTAAAAGAAGTATTAGATATCCCTGTTTTTCACGACGACCAGCACGGTACTGCTATCGTTGTCCTGGCTGGAATTATTAACAGCCTGCGCGTCACAGGAAAGCGCAAGGAAGACTGTACTGTTGTTATCAATGGTGCTGGTTCTGCAGGAATTGCAATTGCCAAACTCTTATTAACTTATGGTTTTTTGCATGTTACTTTATGCGATCGTTTTGGCATCATCCATGACGCTTATCCAAATTTAAACTGGATGCAACAGGAAATGACAAAAGTAACAAACCTGTCGCATGCCGAAGGGACTTTGGCTGATGCGCTAAAAGGTGCTGATATCTTTGTTGGTGTCTCCGCCCCAAACATTGTAACTCAAAAAATGGTTGCATCTATGCAAAAAGATGCTATTTTATTTGCTATGGCAAATCCGGAACCGGAAATCATGCCGGACGCAGCAAAAGCCGCAGGTGCCAGAATTGTAGGAACCGGACGCAGCGACTTTCCAAACCAAGTCAACAATGTTGTTGCATTCCCTGGTATTTTTAAAGGCGCGTTGGAAGGCCATGCAAAACAAATTACAGAAGAAATGAAGCTGGCAGCTGCTGAAGCAATTGCAGGTCTAGTGCCAGATGAAAAATTGTGCGACACCTTTATCATGCCGGAGGCTTTTGATCCGCGTGTGGCTGAGGTTGTCAGTGCTGCAGTGAAAGCGCACATTTAACTTGTAAAACTAACAGGCGCCAGTCTTTCTATCTTCAGTTTTTCTATCTTCAGTTTTTCTATCTTCAATCTTTTTATCTTCAGTCTTTTTATCTTCAATCCTTTTATCGTTAGGCCCATACAGATAGCATACAGATAGAAAGCTCTGGCGCTGCATCCTGTTAATTGTTTTTTTGTTTTCCTATATACAAGTCCATCAGAAAAAATCACCTAAAATATTTATCATACGCAATATCACTTGACGGAAAATCATCTTCTTTCCAAGTATGATCTATACGCATTTGCTGCGCCGTTACATTAAAGTATATATGCACAACTCCCTTTCCAATTGCCCCAATATCGTCCCATGTACAATCTACGTAACGGTATTTATTGCCTATTTTTACATAAGACCATGCATGGGCGCCCCCACGTGCTGTCCCGCTGACTGTCATAGACTGTAAACCACATTTTTGCGCCATTAGATTAAATGCTGCCGCATATCCTTGACAAACAGCAGCTTTGCCCACCAAGGCACCATAAGCGGTAAAAGCATCCTTCGTTAATTCGTACTCGCAGTTTTTAATAATATAATTATGTATTGCTTTGGCCTTTTGCTTGTCTGTCATCCCAGATGTAACACACTTTTGCACAGCTGTCTGCGCTGCCCTGTCTGCTGTTTCCATCTTGTCTATCTGCTGTTTCTTTGTCAATCCCCTGCTTCTTTGATAACCATAAGCGCCATATGAATTTTTCCATACAGACGTATCATAATTATATTCTGGATGCTGTTTAAGCAGTCGCAAAAACACCTCATAATAGGATATATCGCTGTAGAATTTCTTTTTATACTTGCCATATTTTAAGGCATTCGCCGCTGCTTTGACAGCATCGTTTTTTGATTTTAATACTTTGATTTTCATCAATGCATCCTTTGACAGTTCAATTTGATATTGGTTCTCTCCAGTACCATTTGTCTGCCTGGCAATTCGAATATTTCCTGTCAGCATTCTATTTTGGCTTATCGCAGCTTCCTGCAGTTCCTTTTGAATCTGGTATGTAGTATAACTGTCCGAGGATGAAAACGTAATCGTCATCTCCCCTTTTTTTATGGATTTGCTAAATACTTGGTTTAGCTGTTTTAACCCAGTAATCCTTTTTGCCTCCACCTTGTGCACTGGCTGCACGGCTATCAAACATCCCGTAAAAGCCAGCATCAGGCAGACAGACAAAAGCAACTGCCACTTCATCATTTGTTCCTTTTTTCTTTGATTTCCAGCCATTCGCTGGCAAAAAACTTCACGCATTGTTACCTCCTCATATTTATTAAATATATATTTATTTTTATTTCTCTATATCTTGAATCTTTCTTCGAAACGTTCTTTTTGATTTTACTTCATTAACAATTTCGGTTGTTATTTTTAATCTATTTTTATTTGCTCTTTTTTTAATTTATCTTTTTTATGTTCTTTTTTTTATTTTATCTATTTATTTGTTCTATTTTTATTTAATCTATTTTTTATTCTTTTCTATTTAATCTATTTTTTGTTCTTTTTTATTTCATTTATTTTTATGGTCTTTTTTTATTTAATCTATTTTCACTTTCTTATGTATTGCGTTTTATATACTTACTTAATTTCATATTTTCAAATTTGCATATACATATACAATAAAGGCAATCCCTTTCTTTACCCTCAGTGGTTAAGGGGATACACGGTTTTGCATTTCAGACTCCAAGTGCCTTCTTTTAGTGGCTGGCACCTTCCAAATCTATCTTTAATTATAACTCATATAGGGCCAAAAAGCTTGTATTTACTGCAAATTTTTTTAATTTTTTAGGTTCAGTTCTTTGTTTTGAATTTTCTTTTCGCAGCAAGGTTTATAGCTTCTTAATACAAACTATTGTAATACAGATGTTAAAAGGCTTTGGACAGCCAAAAAATGAACGCATACATTCGATTTTTATTGTAACGAATATCTAAGAATGTTATAATGTAAATTTGAAGAAATAGAAAAATAAGAATTTAAGGGACTAAATATGAGTAAATATATCTATGTTTCTTTAAGAGAAAAACCTCAGCTAAAAGAGCAAGCTGCCGCTTGGTTTCATGAGAAATGGGGAGTGCCGCAAGAAGCTTACCTTGCATGTATGTCAGCTTATATAAAGAATGAAAAAGACTATGGTTGGTATCTTTGCTTAAATAGAGAACAAATAATTGGAGGTCTTGGTGTAATCGAAAATGACTTTCATAACAGAAAAGATCTTACTCCTAATATATGTTCTGTCTATACCGAAGATGCGTATCGCTGCCAGGGAATTGCCGGACGTTTACTTAAAATTGTTGTACAGGATCTGAACTCCAAAGGAATAGCCCCAATCTATCTGATTACAGACCATATAAATTTTTATGAAAGATATGGTTGGGAGTTTTTGTGTATGGTTCAAGGAGATGGCGCATCTGAGATGTCAAGAATGTATATTTATAGATAGCTTCTGAAAACAGAGACAAAAACATCCCCATTTTCTAAATTAACGCTTACAAATGAGCAAGGTAGCATTTATAATCAGATTAGAAGTAGCGGATATTGTGCTGTCCGGATACCCCAGACGGAAACTTATGAAATGTTATAAAAAGTTATGACAACAGAAACAAGCTATCCCCTATTGCCGAGTTCTTTCTGAACTTTGGGTATAGGCAACAAAAATTGTAGGTTGAAATCACATTTGGCATATTCCTTTTAGCATTGCTTACGTTCGTATTTACGTTTTGTAAGTAATCATACATAGCAAAAGCCACCCTTGT
>CANDJR010000015.1 GCA_947385105.1 uncultured Eubacterium sp. | reverse complement strand
GAGTCAAAAAACAACCAAAATATTATCAGTGTTTTTTTAGGAAAGGAAACTGTCTGTCAGGGATATGCGAGTGCAATGCAGTACTTGATGGAACAATTAGATATTCCTTGTATGATAGTGACTGGGACAGCTAAGGGAGGGCCTCATGCATGGAATTTAGTACAGCTGGATGGCGAATGGTATTATGTAGATGTGACCTGGGGAAATTCGAAATACCATGATGACGAGCAAAATGATGTCAAATATGTAGAATATGATTATCTGAATATTACGACAGCAGAAATGGGCCAGGATCACGAACCGCAAATGAAATTTAAACTGCCAACATGTACGTCCATTGCGGATAACTATTATGTTCAGGAAGGCAAATACTTTACTTCTATGGATGAAACTACCATAGAAGCGATTGGAAAAAAACTAAAGCAGGCATATGATAAGGGGGACAGCAACCTTTCTGTGAAATTTAGTGACCGTAAATTATGTGCCCAGGCAAAAAAATACTTTCTGACAGATTACCATATCAACGATTATTGTAATGGAGTGGGTACTGTGTATTATAAAACAGATATGCAGCTGAATATTTTAGTCATTATCTTTCCATAATAAAAGAGCAGTATGATCACCAATTCTTTATAAAAAGATGCGAAAATACAAGATTTAGAATATTAAGATTCGTATATCGGGACTAGAATATTGAGACTGGAATATTGAGATCCGTATATAGAGATTAGAATATAGAGACTAGAATATAGAGATTAGAATATTAAGATTGGTATATTGGGATCAAAATACAAGATCAGAATATAATATAAAAAAGAAGTACAGACTGTGGCGTATGTCATGGTCTTTCTTTTTTGTGCGCAGTGAGTGCAAAAAATCTTATTTACAAAACGCGGTACGGATGGTATTATTATGTAGTAATAAAAACTATGTGAACACGAAATAAAAATCACTATGAATACAGGAAAGCAGGAGGACAATATGCACTATAAAATAATCATAGACAGCTGTGGGGAATTACCAGAGAAAATAAAAAACAGCGGATATTTTCAATCCGTACCATTGGAGCTGGATGTGGATGACTATCATGTAACAGATGACGAGAGCTTTTGCCAGGCGGAATTTTTGCAGAAAGTAAAAGAAAGCCCGAATTGTCCAAAATCAGCATGTCCGTCGCCGCAGGCATATTACGATGCATTCGTTGGGGAGGCAGAGCATGTTTATGTGGTAACATTGTCTGCAAAGCTAAGCGGCTCGTATAACAGTGCGTGTACAGCAAAGCAGATGTATGAATCAGATTTCCCAGAGAAAAAAATACATGTCTTTAATTCATGCTCCGCATCGATTGGGGAGACTTTGATTGGGCTAAAAATACAGGAATTGGAGGAGCAGGGGCATGATTTTGAACAAATCATTGCACTTACGGATCAAT
Source organism: uncultured Eubacterium sp. (assembly GCA_947385105.1). GTDB lineage: Bacteria > Bacillota > Clostridia > Lachnospirales > Lachnospiraceae > Eubacterium_J. The sequence goes on along the minus strand of CANDJR010000015.1, from coordinate 26,693 downwards.
ATATAGAGAGCCAGCGCACCTATTTTGTTTTGGAAACATTAGATACGTTGCGCAAAAACGGCAGGCTTAGTAATTTAAAGGCATTTGTGGCAGGCGCGTTAAAAATTAAGCCAGTAATGGGCTCTACGCCGGACGGGTTAATCTGTCAGCTGTCCCAGGCGCTTGGGATTAATAAAGCGCTGGATCGTTTGGTCGAGGAGGTAATTGCCGGTACGGTAAATACAAAAGATAAAGTATTAGGCATTTCCCACTGCAATTGTCCGCAGCGTGCAAAAAAAGTACTGGAACAGCTTACACAGCTGGCGCAGTTTAAGGATTCGTTTATTATAGATACCGCTGGTGTGAGTACGATGTATGCTAATGATGGAGGGATTATTATTGCAGTTTAGTCGTTAAACCAAGCAGCATTTCTATTCACGGCCTGGGGCCGCTCATAGTAACGATTCGGGACGATATTGAAAGTTTGCTTCGCTAAATCGCCCCTCATTTCTAAATCATGTTCTCACGGAACGCGCAGTCAGTGCGCGTTCCTGACTCGTAAATAGCAGCCAGGCAGGTTACTGTTCACACAGGACTTTGCATTTACTGCAAAGTCCGTAAGAAAATGATTCAGGAGTGCAAAAATTCCATTGCCGAAGGCGATTTTAGATGAATTTTTGCATGTTGCTGAGAACGGAGTGAACAGTAACCCAAGCAGATATAGTTTTCACCTGCCAAAATGAAATAGGGTTTGAAAGACAGCCGGATTTATGGTATCTTAGTAATAAGCGGCTGCAAATGCAGCAGGAAAGATACGGACGGAGGCAGAAGATGAATCATATTGTTTCAAAATTATTAATGTATGGCGACATGCCACAGGATTCTATTTTAATGCAGCTTAGCGATATTTGCATACAGCTGCATACAAAAGGCAAGGATTCAAGCTATGGACAAAGCGACAAGGACGCTTTGACAGCGCAGATCTTTCGGCAGGTGAAACGGCTGCTTGTGCTGGCTACTGATTATGGATTTGACAAGAACTTGTGGCACAATTACCTTACGTTTTTACTGATTACAGATGAAAACCCATTTAGCATTACCTGTGAAAAGGTAGGGGCAAATGACGGCAGTGTGAATTATTTTGCGAAAAATGACTTTCAGGTATTTCAGCAATTATTTGATTATGATTTTACCTGGATCGAACAAGAGCTTGGCATTGACTGCTTTACACGGTTATCTGACTATAAAGCGATTGGCAAGCCAGAGCTTATGTATAATAAAAATGTCAGTGAAAAAGTGCAGGCATTGAGTGAAAAACTGGAAACAGCAGAAGATGAAGAACAATTTTTTGCATATGTCACTGCATTTTACAAAGACTATGGCGTAGGGATGTTTGGACTGAACAAAGCCTTTCGGATCTCTTGTGCTGCATCCGGGGAAACAGCACTTGTTCAGTTCCATCCGATTAATAATATGGAAAAAGTCATGCTGGATGATTTGGTTGGATATGAGATCCAAAAGAAAAAGCTGGTTGACAATACGCGCGCGTTTGTAGAAGGACGAAAAGCAAACAATGTGCTCTTGTTTGGGGACAGCGGTACGGGCAAGTCTACAAGCGTTAAGGCCATTGTCAATGAATTTTACGATCAGGGGCTTCGCATGATTGAGATTTACAAGCACCAGTTTAAAGATTTGTCAAATGTAATTGCGCAGATTAAAAATCGTAACTATCGGTTTATTATTTATATGGATGATTTATCTTTTGAGGAATTTGAGATCGAATATAAGTTTTTAAAAGCAGTGATTGAAGGCGGCGTAGAAACGAAACCAGAAAATATATTAATTTATGCGACTTCCAACAGACGGCATATTATCAAAGAAACATGGGATGACCGGAATGATGTTAAAATCGAAAATGGGATGCATCAGTCGGATACAATGGAAGAAAAATTGTCACTTGTCAATCGGTTTGGCGTAACGATTAATTATTCGAAACCAAGCCAGAAGGAATATTTTGCGATTGTGATTGCATTAGCACGGCGGGCTGGCCTTACCATGAGCGATGAGGTGCTGTGTGCAGAGGCAAATAAATGGGAATTAAGCCATGGCGGTATATCAGGCCGGACAGCACAGCAATTTATTAATTATTTGCAGGGATGCGTTTAAAAACAGAAGGCAGATTGTCAGCGGTCGCAGCCTGCTGGCAGATAAATAAGGAGAACGTGACATATGATCGAACCAAAGAAAACGACTGGGCAAAAAACTGGGATGCATGACACCTATCAGCAAGAATCTGTTTCAGAGGCTTCTATTACAGAAATTATTGAAAATAAGCGCTATTCCCGCCATATTGTGATGAAAGAAATCGGTGCAAAGGGACAAAGAAAGCTTTTTGGTGCAAAAGTGCTTATTATTGGCATAGGAGGGCTTGGCTCACCCGCGGCCATGTATTTAGCAGCCGCAGGAGTTGGTACAATCGGGATAGCAGACGCAGATCAAGTCAGCTTGTCGAACCTGCAGCGCCAAATTATCCATGCAACAGGCAACATTGGAAAAGATAAAACGCTGTCTGCTAAGGAAATGCTAAACAGTATGAATCCGGATGTCAAGGTGCAGATGCATCCAATGTATGTGTCAGCAGAAAATATTATGGATTTGGTAAAGGGTTATGATTTCATCTTGGATGCGACCGACAATTTTGAGTCAAAATTTCTCATTAATGATGCCTGTGTATTAGCAAAAAAACCGTTTTCCCATGCTGGAATCATCCGCTTTAAGGGGCAGCTGATGACGTATGTGCCAGGACAAGGGCCATGCTATCGGTGTGTATTTAAAAATCCGCCGCCGCAGGGGGCAGTGCCAACGTGTAAACAGGCAGGTGTGCTGGGTGCTGTAGGCGGGGTAATCGGCAGCCTGCAGGCCACAGAAGCGCTGAAATATATACTCGGTGCAGGAAACCTGCTGACAGGCTATTTGCTTACGTATGATGCGCTGACGATGGAGTTTCGTAAAATTAAAATGCCGCAGCAGGTCGAAGACTGTGCTGTGTGCGGCGAACATCCGTCTATTACAACAATTGGCTTAGAGGGATAAGACAGCCATTGTTAGTGAGATATCCATAGGAGTAACACGGGAAATCATGATTTTAAACAAAGTCATTAACTTAAGGAATCTTTTACGTTTTGAACGGTAAAAGGTTCCATTTTTCTGTATATATAGATGTAAATAACTGATGTTTTTCTCATAAGGCAGGTGATTTTATGAAAAATTCTCAAAAACGTACCTGTTGTGATATCAGTTTGCTCCATCAGGACGGGTTCCATGATTTTTGCAGGGATGGAAATCCGCCCTCTTTTATAAGAAACCGAAAAATGCTTTTAATAGATCTTCTCATGTGAAACAAAGGTAGACAAAAAGACCGGGGAAGTCATAGTTATTCCAAACAGGGAGGATTCATACGATATGGAAATCAGTGAGGTGCAGCATGCGGAAAAAATGGGGCTTGTAAGGACAACGCTGTGCTCGCAGAAATACAGGATTTTGGATAAGCTGAAAGAAATGTTATAAAAAAGTGAACTTTTTTCGCCAGGCAGGCGTTTCTGACGGTTAAATAAGTGAAGGGATATTTTTCTGCTTATGTCCTACAGAAAAATAAACTGGCACAATGACAACTGAATATCAGTCATTCTGGTACGTTCCGGCAGGCTTGAGAATTACGGGGACAGGAAGAAATATATTATCGACAGATAAGAAAAGGAACAGGAAGAAGGGAGTTGTCAGGGATATTCATGAGATTATGATAGATACGTCGCTGCTAAAAAGGGAACGTATTCTGGATTTTCTAAACCAGATTGAGAATCCACTGGAGTATGAGGATAACGGGGTAAGGGTGGTGCTTGAATTTTCAGATACGGAGGAAACATTGACGGACAGGCTGGTTGCTTATGCAAACTGTATGAGGATGAATCATTAAGCCTTATATGGAACAGTAAAAGGTAAAAAATAAAGATACATTACAGATAAAAAACAGCAGCATATCAAGTTGCGCATTGTGCATGGAATGTTTTATAAGCTGGAACAAACGTTACTGTTCACACAGGACTTTGCAATTACTGCAAAGTCCGTAAGAAAATGATTCAGGAGTGCAAAAATTCCATCGCCGAAGGCAATTTTAGATGAATTTTTGCATGTTACTGAGAACGGAGTGAACAGTAACAAATAATGTAGGAAAACAGTTGACGTGACTGAGGATAGCTGATATAGTTAAAGTGGTCAATAAAAAGTCAGACACCATACTGGATTCCTGTGAAATATTATGGGAAGATGATCTGTATGGTATCGGAAAAATCAAAAGTCTATTAGGCTGTTGCATATTACAGGCTGTCAAAAGATGACGGTGATAAGGGCGAAAGCAACAGCATTATCAATTAGCGCAAGCTCATACATGAGTTTGTGTCTCATCAGATGATATCACACTGGCTGGCGAAAAGCAGCATGACGGCTAAACGGGGGATAAATATCCCGTCTCGGCAGAGATTATATCGAAACAGGAAAATATATTGAGAGTATCTTCCAGGCTATGGGGGTACGTTTTATTGCGGTTAATGACATCACACGCAGGACATAGCATCCCTGTCACCTCCGACAAAGCTGTTACAAAACGGAGGAAATGACGATGAACAACTATGAAATTCCCGTTATCAGATTATCGGAAGCTGCTATCGAAAATATGGGCAAGTATGGCCGCATGAGAAAGCAGTACCTCCAGGTGCATAAGCCTGGGCTTTATAACAGCCTGTTGCTGTCTGGGACACTGCACACGCATCTGTCGGAAATCGACCAAACAGCCCGCAAACGCTTGGAACTGATGTAATCAAATGTCAGAGCCGTGCCTACTTTCTTGCGGGTACGGCTCTGATTGTATGATAAGTTCGGCACCGACTTGCTTGGGTATGGTGCTGTGACAGCGAGTTCTCTGTTCTTATGATTCACATTTCTACCATTTTATAAGATAACAAATTTCAAATAAATTTTTTCAAAAATTTGTGACCAATCCTCGTCCTTGATTGTTTTATTGGTGAAAGGAGGTCAAGTAATGGTAATGGAACAGACCATCACCGCCCAACAGTTGGAGGATGCTTATGACGCTTATGGAACAGCAGTCTACCGTTTGGCTATGACCTTTATGGGCCGGTACGCTGATGCGGAGGACATCACTCAGGAAACCTTTTGCCGATTGCTGTACCATGCCCCTGTTTTCGTTGATGAGAACCACAAGAAGCGTTGGCTTCTCCAAGTTACTGCTAACCTTTGCAGGAACCAACTGAAGGGTTTCTGGCGGAAACGTGTGACGCAGTTGGATGCAACCATCCCCGCTATTGCCACGGAGAAATTGGAGGCATTGAATGCCGTTATAGCTCTGCCAGAGAAGTACAAGATGCCGATTCACCTCTACTACTACGAAGGGTACTCAGTGGCGGAGATCGCTGAAATCTTGAAACTGGGGCAATCGGCAGTAAAAATGCGATTGAAACGGGGCCGTGAAATTTTGAAAATCGAATTGGAGGGATCGAATTGAACATCAATGACTACAGAGATGCGTTGAATGAAATCACTCCTAATAACGAATTGAAGGAGCGTATCATGAACATGAAAACACCTCGGAAACAATACATTTCGGCACGCCGAGTCTTTGCCTGTGTGCTAGCAGCGGCTATAACGCTGACCTGCCTTGGTACTGTTGCTTTGGCAGCCAGCCCGGAACTGCGCGCGGCGGTGCTTGCTTTCTTCCACATGGAGGAAAAAGAGCAGCTACCCAGCCCCAGTACCAGTGTTCCGCCCGAAGAACCCAATATCATCCAAGCGGACATTGGCCAACTGGTAAAAGCCCAGTATATCGAAATGGATCACCAATACGGTCTATCCGGTGACTTGCTCAACGATTTTATTTGGAGTGAGGATGGCAGGACTCTCTTGGACGCAAAATTCTGGGAGGTAAAGGACAATAAGTTGATTCCGTTGGAGGTAGAACTACATACCGAGCAGTTGAACGTAAACTATGGTGGTGTCCACTACCAGGGTGAGCTATACTGGTATGTCCGAAATGGGATGCTGTACCCCTTCAAGGGTTCTCCCCAGGGTGCAGACACCCAGCCGGAGGATCAGTGGTCTATCAGAGCTTTTGCTGGACGCACCGACGCCCTCCTGCTCAATGTGACCCAGGGGTGGCAGATGGAACGCACCGAGACCTCCCTGCTCTATCACCTGGATACCGGCGAGGCAGAGGATTTGTTCGCCGGTGTGAACCCCGCTGTGCTGGAGGAGTCCGATGGCTCCATTTGGTCACCCGGTGCCAGCCGGGCCTTAATCACTGGCCATGCCAGCGCAGACTTCCCCAATGGTAGGGAGTGGCTGTATGACCGGGAGGCCGGGACGCTGACCGATGTGAAAGACCTGGGCGGCGCAGGAGCGGACATGGCGATATTCGTAGACGATGACACTTTAGTCCTCAATGTCTATACCTACAACGAGAATTTCGATCAGGAATCCATCGCCTGCTGGGTGTATAACATTCCCTCCGGCCAAGCGGTTCAGACACTGGCTCAGTCTCCTCTCTATCACCAGGACAAACACCCTTACGGCATTGTACCGTTCTACGGAGGCATCTGTATGGAGATCGGTCAGGACGGCTCCACCAGTCTCATTGATCTAACCACCGGAGTTACAACAGTGCTGGAAAATTTCACCTTTGAAAAGGAAATGAATTTCTTCCTCAATCCCTCCGGCACTAAGATGCTGTATTACGTCATAGACCGAGAGTCTGAGAGCCTGGGTTTTTCACAGCTTGGCGCCATTGATCTGGAACAGATGGTTTTCTTCGCCTTTGACCGGGAGGGCTATGGCAACCTCCAGGAGAGCGGTATTGTCTGGGAGGACAACAACACCATCAGCATCCGTGCCAAAGCAAAGGACAACGAGACGCAGTATCTGCTTCTGTATCGGTTTTGACATCGCGGATAGATGGTGGCTCTGCAATAAGGATGTTTTGGGCAATGTTTTAGCGAGAACAGGTCGACATACACCGGATTTATGGAAAAATAGCAAAAGAGGGGCAGAAAAAGACAAAGCAGGACAGAGAAAACTGGCAGTATGTCTATCATGCGCATCCTGCGATCATCCGGGAAGAAATATTCCGGCAGGTGCAGGATAACCTTGAGAAAGAGATCCTGCATTCGATGATCAGTAGGATTGTAGTAAATCCGGGCGGAGAAGCGGAAATTTACTGGAAATAAGGCCAGTGAGCTGCTGCGGTCTCTGACGGATTTGTACCTGAGAGCATAATTATTTGCCAGTTATCTTAGCACTCGAGGGTATATACTTCGTAAAATATGGCAAATGAAACATTACTATTCACGGCTTGACAGCCGCTCATAGCAACGATTCGGGGTGATATTGAAATTTGCTCCGCAAAATCTCCCTTCACTCCTGAATCATGTTCTTACGGGACTGTCGCACGAAGTAAATGACATACAATATCAAGTAGTTTACATTTGAAAACATTCTACATATTATATATTTTTCGCTTTATGCGACAGCCCCTGAGCCGTGAGTAGTAACAATCAAACTACTTGCAGGTATGGGAACTGCAGCAGATGAAATTGAAACGATGGAAATTTTGTGTTATGATAATTTGGAAGAAAGGGACAGTGGATGAAAAAAGACCAGGAGAAGAAAAGACAGGAAATACTGCAGCGGATCAAAGGGCTGCGACTGATGGATGACGAGTTTATGACAAAATGTTTTGAGGATAATGTGGAATGTACAGAACTGATGTTGCAGATTATTATGGATAAGGATGACCTGAAAGTAAAAAGCGCGAGGACGCAGTATACGCTAAAAAATCTGCAGGGACGTTCGGTCAGGCTGGATATTCTTGCAGATGACAGTTTCAACCAGAAGTACAATATCGAGGTCCAGAAATCGAAAAAGGGGGCCGGTTTCAAAAGAGCCAGGTACAACAGCAGCCTGATGGATGCAAATGCGATCCTGCCTGGGGAAGATGTGGAGCTGCTGCCTGAAAATTATGTGATTTTTATTACAGAGAGCGATTTGTTTGGAATGGGACTGTCGGTGTACCATATTGACCGGATGGTGGAAGAAACAGGTCTGCCGTTTGGGGATGCTTCGCATATACTGTATGTGAATGGCACATACCGCGGCGATGATCCACTAGGGAGGCTGATGCATGATTTTTCCTGTACAAAAGCAGGTGATATGCATTATGGGATACTGTCAGAAAGAGTCCGTTATTTTAAGAGAACTGAGGAAGGAGTGAAAGCTATGAGTGAGGCTATGGAGGAACTTGCAAAAAAATGGGCAGAAGAGGAGGTTCAGGAAGAAAGAGAAGCAGTGGTATTCAGAATGCTGGAAACAGGTGAGACAGATTTTGAGAAAATTGCAAAAGTGTCAAAACTTTCCGTGGAGGCAGTAGAGAGACTGGTAAAGCTGCAGCCGATATAGGCGATTATGACTAGCGATATTGGTGTAATGAAAAATAGAATATCACATTTTTACAAAGGATGCTGGCTGGGCAGTTAAGATAGAGTTTGTATTTTCAAAAACATTTCAGTAGATAATGTATATATAGCGTATAAAGTTATACTGTAGCCAGATATTACAGAAGATGAACTTATAAGAGCAATAGAAGAAAGGCTTAATCAGGGTGAATGTGCAGCAGTAAATTTTTCTAAAGCTGATTCACTTTTAGATAGAAAAGAAGATATATATGAAATTTACTCTAATCCAAGTGAATCAGCATATGACAAGTTTAGTGAATTAAGAGATAAGCTTAATTTGGATTATGGAAATAATACAACCGCAAAAGGGAAAGCTCTTGAAGAATTAATATTGTATATTTTTAACTCGATAAAATATGTCAAAACTAATCTATTTGACTGTACGTTATTGTAACGAACTAGAGAAAAACCTGATAATACCTATACTAATAAACTTGAAAGTATTATGGATACCAGTGATGCACAATTTGGGATTGCATTCGGTAGAATAAAAGCGGCTGGTACATGTTTTGCAATTTCAAGGGAACATTATTTATGAAACAAAAATACTACTAAACAAAACATTATAGTTACCTGTTGTGATGATGATCTGGAATATATTATAGACAAAAAAGTGAATCTATGGCAGTATATAGAATACAAAATATTTCAGGATACCAGTAACAGCCCTACAGCTACATTTGAAATGTTTAATAAAAGTACTGGTGTAGAGAATCTGTAGAATAATTTTTGGGATTATGCAGGCAATGGATGCTTTATAAGTTATATTTTTGGTCATTTTTCGACAGCAAGTAAGTGTCTGCCGAAAAAAATACGGAAAAAAGTGTTGTCCCTAACTTGACACACTCATGCTGGGAAAAATGATCGTACAATTAACCGTGGACATTGTACAAAAATCTGATGGTAGGTGAAAGGTGGACATTGTATGGAAGATCAATTACTGGATGTGTTAATTATTGGCAGCGGCCCGGCGGGACTGAGCGCGGCAATTTATGCCAAACGCGCAAACCTGTCTGTACTTGTGGCGGAAAAAGAATATATGGGTACAGGACAGATTGCAGAGAGCGACTGTGTTGACAATTATTTAGGTATGCCTGGCATGAATGGATTTGATTTAGGAGAGGCGTTTCGTGCGCATGCCCAAAAACTTGGCGTGGAATTTTATGAGGGTATGGCAGACAGTTTTTCAAAACAGCCAGACTGCTGGAAGGTACATTTCCAGGAAGGAAAGGAACTCTGTTCCAAAACAATTATTTATTGCGCAGGTGCTGCGCACCGGCATTTAGGAATTGCCGGGGAAGAAGAATATATCGGAAAAGGAGTATCCTACTGTGCAGTATGTGACGGCGCTTTTTACCGCGGCAAACAGACTGCTGTGATTGGCGGCGGCGATACAGCTTTAGGAGATGCATTGTATTTATCTGATTTATGTGAAAAAGTATACATTATCCATCGGCGCGAACAGTTTCGCGGCTCAGCAAAGACCGTCGCGCAGCTGCGGGAGACAGAAAATGTAGAGATGATTACAAGCGCTGTGCCAAAACGGATTACCGGGGAGCAGACAGTGACTGCGCTGGAACTAAAAGACGGCAGGACCATTCCGGTAAGCGGAGCGTTTGTGGCAGTTGGCATGGAGCCGCTGACAAGCCCGCTTCAGGGGGTCGTAGATTTGGATGATTCCGGCTATGTGGTGGCGGATGAAACGGGCGTGACTTCTACTCCAGGTTTTTTTGCTGCAGGCGATGTGCGCACAAAAGCGCTGCGCCAGGTAGTAACAGCTGTTTCGGATGGCGCAAACGCAGCAACTTCTGCTGCTGCCTATCTTATGCAGGAGAAGTGATGTCAGTTGATTTTATAGAGCAAGATTTAAACAGATTTATTTCTAAAGAGATAGAATTCGAAAGAGCCATAAGGATCAAATGGGGCTGTCGCATGAAGCTGCAAATATACAATATATAGAGCATTTTCTGATGCTGGCTACTTGATATTGTATGTCATGTACTTCGTGCGGCAACCCTTTTCTAAATGGCAAAGCGATAGGTAACGATTTTAAATGACGAATGATAAATTATTAATTATTAATTTTTTACCTCTACTACGCTCACTTCAAAGCCGCCCACAGATGCAGACAATTCCGAATAATCTTCGCTTTCTACTTTCAGCGGATAGGAAAATTTCTTGCCGTCTGCTTCTACTGTGATCGTAACAGTCTTTCCGGAACGTACTGCCTGATAGGTGCCGGAAAATTCTTCTGGTAAAAAGGTAGTTTCACTTAATTTAGAGCCGGATACAGCGTTGTCACTGCCAAAGGACAGCGTTAACGCTTCGATGTCAAGGCCGTTTACAGATGCTGTACCTTTGTAACTTCTTCCAGCCAACAGTGCAGAAATATCCTGTGCTTCATTTTCTGTACTTTCTGTTACCGTTACTTTACAAGTCAGTGTCTTTTTGCTGATGACAGCCTGGATTGTTGCGGTTCCTTCTGATTTTGCCGTCACAACGCCCTTTTTGGATACAGATGCAACGGATTTTTTGCTGCTTGACCATTTAATCGCAGCGCCTTCCTTTGCATTGCGGATTTTTAGCTTCAGCTTGCTGCCAGTGGTCAGTGACGCTGAGGTTTTATTTAACTTCGGTGCAGCAGCCTGTACAGAGGCAGGTGCAGCTGTCATAGTCAATGCAGCGGCAATCAGTACAGCGGACAGACATTTACAGGTGTATTTTTTCATGTTTAGTTTCCTCCCGATCAATGATAATTAGAGTATACGTACGTTCTTGGTTATTATAACACAAATGATGGAAAAATGTTACTATACAATCCATTAAGAATGTATAAAAACGAAAACGGAGCATTCAAATTGTAAATTTATTCTAACAAATAGAAAAATTTGTCGTTTTACCTTGTTTTTAGAAGTTTACCTCACGCATTTTATTATGTAGTGAATTTTATCAGGAAACTAAGGTAGTCAAAAGATAGGGATTCTGTTAAAATAGAGGATGATAAGAAACGGGCAGTGAAGCTGCCTGGGAAAGAAGGTTCATGAAACATGAGTAAACAGAAGTCGACAGCAAAGGTTCTGCTAATTGTCATTGGAAGCATTGTTTTCTTTTTGCTGGTTGCACTCCTGGTCTGTTATTATTTTACGGCATCTTATTATGCGAAGCATTTTTTTCCTGGAACAGTGCTCAATGGTGTGTCAGTAGACAAGATGACGGTAGAAGAAGCAGAAGATAAAGTGGCACAGGAGGTTGCAGATTATATTTTCACACTGGAAACCAGAGAAGGGGAACAATATCAAATTATTGGCCCGGATATTGATTATGTATATGTTCCTGGCACAGAAATCAGTGATATTTTAGACGCGCAGGAAAATTACCAATGGCTCGTAAAACGCAGTGGAAAAAAAGAATTGGAATTAGAGGTAACCACAACGTTTGACGAAAAGAAATTGGATCAGCAGATAGCATCTTTAGCATGTTTTCAGTCAAATGCAATGAAATCGCCGCAGGACGCATATATTCAGGAAACTACGGATGGCTATGAGATTGTTCCAGCAGTAGATGGAAATTTAGTAAAGCTGGAAAAGGTAAAAGAAATGGCGCGTGAAGCAGTCCATACAGGTACTGATTATCTTGTGCTGACGGATAAAGATTACAAAAAGCCGGAAGTAAAGACCAAGGACAAGCAGTTAAAAAAGGCATTGGACAATATTAATGCATACTTGCATACCACGATTCAATACGATGTCGGGGAGCAGGGAGAACGATTGGATCAAAGCAGAATTAAGGATTGGATTACAGTACAGGACGATTATTCGGTTATAGTGGATGAAACCAAGGTAGACAGCTATGTCCAATACCTTGCCAGCAAATATAATACGTATGGAGATGTGCGTAAGTTTAAAACATCAGAAGGCGATACCGTGAAAATCGGCGGAGGAGACTATGGATGGGTAATTGACAAGGAAAAGGAAAAGGCGCAGATCTTGTCAGAGGTACAGTCTGGAAAAACGATTCAACGCGAGCCTGTTTTTAACCAGACAGCAGTTGTGAAAAGCGAAAACTATGATATTGGTGATACATATGTAGAGGTGGATTATACGAACCAGCATATGTATTATTATGAAAAAGGGAAATTAAAGCTTGATACAGATATTGTATCAGGCAATGTAAGCATCCACAATGGTTCACCGGATGGAATTTATAAAATTGTATATAAGGAGCGCGATGCTACGCTCATTGGAGAAGATTATGAGTCTGATGTAGGCTGCTTTATGGTATTTGCTTATAATGTTGGTTTCCACGATGCGAGTTGGAGAAATGAATTTGGGAAGGAAATTTATAAGACATCAGGGTCACACGGCTGTATTAATATGCCGCAGGAGAAAGCAGAAAAATTGTACCAAATATTGCAGATTGGTACGCCGGTAGTTGCATATTACCGGGAACCTGTAGAATTGACTGCAGAAAATGCAAAAATATCAAATGCTTACTCTTATGTGGATAAGAGTGAGGAGGGAAACCAACAATAAGGTGTCATTAAGACACAAGATGCTGAGATATGTCAACACATGTCTCAGCATCTTATTTTCTACATCGTATGAAAACGTTACTGTTCACTCCGTTCTCAGTAACATACAAAAATTCATCTAAAATTGCCTTCGGCAATGGAATTTTTGCACTCCTGAATCATTTTCTTACGGACTTTGCAGTAAATGCAAAGTCCTGTGTGAACAGTAACATTAAAACAGTCCTGTAATTTTACCATTGTCATCGACATCGATGCCGTATGCAGCAGGAGACTTTGATAATCCAGGCATGGTCATAATAGAACCTGCAAGTGCAACGACAAATCCAGCGCCAGCGCTGACGTATACGTCCCGAATCTGGACAGTAAACCCGGTCGGCCTGCCTAGCTTATGCTGGTCGTCGGATAAGGAATACTGCGTCTTTGCCATACAGATAGGGAGGTTTCCAAAGCCCTGCGCAGTGAGTTTCGCCAGCATCTTTTCAGCAGCCGGCGTATAGGCAACTCCATCTGCCCCGTAGATTTCAGCAGCAATTGTTTGGATTTTATCTTTCAAGGAAAGCTCGTCTGGATAAAGCGGATGGAAGGCAGAAGGCTTTTGGGCAAGTGTTTTTAACACTTTTTCTGCCAGTGCAATCCCTCCCTCACCGCCGTTTTCCCATACTTTTGAAAGAGCAAATTCACAGCCGCGCTGCTCACAGAATTCGCGAATCCATTCGTACTCCGCCTGTGTGTCAGTAAGGAAGGAATTTAACGTAACGACAATTGGGATACCAAATTTTTGTAAGTTTTCGATATGCTTTTCCAAGTTGCAGATTCCTTTTTTTAATGCATCCAGATTTTCTGCTGACAGCTGGTCTTTTGGGACGCCTCCATTATATTTCAAAGCGCGCACAGTTGCGACAAGTACGACGGCATCCGGCTTTAATCCAGCCTTGCGGCATTTGATATCAAAGAATTTTTCAGCTCCAAGGTCTGCGCCAAAACCTGCTTCAGTAATGACATAATCAGCGATTTTGAGTGCTGCCTTTGTCGCGCGGACAGAATTGCAGCCATGGGCGATGTTGGCAAATGGGCCGCCATGGACAATTGCACCTGTATGTTCCAGTGTCTGAATGAGATTTGGCTTGATTGCATCTTTTAACAAAGCGGCCATAGCGCCGACTGCCTGTAACTGTTTGGCGGTCACAGGCTCGCCGTCATAATTATATGCTACGATGATATTGCCCAAGCGTTCTTTCAGATCAGCCATATCAGCGGCAAGGCATAGAATAGCCATAATTTCTGTAGCCACGGTAATGACAAAATGATCTTCCCGTACAAATCCATCTGCCTTTGCGCCAAGTCCGACCACAATATTGCGCAGTGCCCGGTCATTCATGTCCATGCAGCGTTTCCAAAGAATCTGGCGGGTATCAATTTGCAGGGCATTTCCTTGCTGGATATGATTGTCTAAAAGCGCGGCAAGCAGGTTATTTGCCGAAGTGATAGCATGAAAATCTCCTGTAAAATGGAGGTTCAGATCTTCCATTGGCACGACCTGTGCATAACCGCCGCCAGCTGCTCCGCCTTTGATGCCAAAGCATGGGCCAAGCGATGGCTCACGCAGTGCCAGCAGACAGCTTTTACCAAGCTTGTCAAATGCCTGGGCAAGCCCAATGCTGGTCGTTGTCTTACCTTCGCCTGCTGGCGTAGGATTGATAGCAGTTACTAAGATAAGTTTGCCGTTTGGATTGCTTTGCGTTTTTTGGATCAGATCGTCTGAAAGCTTTGCTTTATATTTGCCGTATAATTCTAAATCGTCTTGTGCAATGCCGTATTTGGCAGCAACCTGATGGATCGGCATGAGATCGGCTTCTTGTGCAATTTGGATATCTGATTTCATGTAGGTATCTCCTCCTTATCAGTACTTAGTACTTGCAGCTGTGCAAAAATAGCGCCGCAAAAGTCCTGCCTGGCATACACAGGCTATTTTACACAGCAGATGATTGAAATTGGTAGTGCATGCGCAATGGCTATAACTAAAAAACATTATAACATATGCAGACAGTAAAGTCTATTTGAGAAAAATATACCAAGCCAAGCGTGAATGCAGTTCATTACTGTTCACACAGGACTTTGCATTTACTGCAAATCCGAAAGAAAATGATTCAGGAGTGCAAACATTCAATAGGCTGGATGCAGAATAGAGAGGAGGAAAAAATGGAGCATTGGAATTGGAATGAGAAAAAAGGAATTCATCAAAAACAAAATTTGTGTATGCTGTTGTTAGCAGTCCTGTTTACTGGGATTTTACTCTTATCATGGCAGTCAAGGGCATTTACAGACTGGTACCGGCTGCACATATTTCCCATTTGGACAGGGACACTTGGCAGGGTATCGAATGTATGGAGCGGATCTGTAGGGGAGATTTTGATCATTGCAGGCATCTGCTATGGGCTGCTTGGCGCAGTACTGCTTATTGTTTCCATTATACGAATTTTCTGGCATTTTTGGAGCAAAAAAGTGCAGCATCGTATGCATGCGGTTACAAAAAAGCAGAGACTGCCGCGAATGATTCGGATTTATTTGAGGTGCTTAAGCTGGATTCTGCTGCTGGTATATGGCACGGAGACATTGAACTGCTTTGTCTTATATCATGCGACGACAGTCCAGGAACAATATTTTGATTCAAAGGCTGCGTATGGGACAAAGGAGCTCATTGATGCTTATACACAGGTCGTTACGCAGGCAAATGCCTTATCCGGCCAGATGCAGCGTGATAAGGACGGACAGGCAGTATATCCTGGCACAGAGGAAGAACTTTATGAGCAATGCCGCAAAGCAATGCAGGCGCAAGGTACGGTGTATCCATACCTGGCAGGCTATTACCCAAGGCCAAAACCTATACGCTTTTCTGGATTTATGAGCCAGCAGCATTTGCTTGGCATTTATTTTCCATTTACAATGGAGGCAAACTATAATACTGTCATGTATCCGGTCAATGTCCCAGTGACAATTTGTCATGAATTTTCCCATTTAAAAGGAGTTATTTTAGAGGATGAAGCAAACTTTTTTGGCTTTGCAGCCTGTATTGAGTCGCAAGATCCATATTTACAGTATTCTGGGTATTTAAGCGTGCTTGGGTATTTGGCAAGGCAGGTACGTCAAAGCGTGCCCGAAGATGTACGGGCACAAATGGTGCAGGCAACAGAACAAGTACAAAAGGACGACATATTCTTAACGCAGGCGCAATGGGAAAAGGTAGAAAAAAAAGCAGCGCTGCCAACAGAAATCGTAGATAAGGCGACGGATGCGTTTTTAGAAAAAAATCTCACCATGAATGGCGTCGCAGACGGCATACAAAGCTACAGCAGAGTGGTACAGCTAGTACTGGCATATTATGGTCAATGATAAGAAACATAAAAAACGAGAGCTGCTGCAAATACTATAGATACAGCAGCTCCTTGCCTGCACTAGGATATTATTAGGGACTATTCATGGGAACCATGATGATGACCTCTGTTCGGCGCTGTTTGATTGGAATGTGAGTCACAAGAGGAATCGTCTGTGCTTTCATACTGTGCTAACAGAGTACGCAGCTGGCACATAGGCATTTCCTGGCATTGCTCCTTGGTAATGGTACAGCCGTACGATACAAGCTGTAAATAAATCTGATATTTTCCAAACGACATGCTGTTTTGGTGTGCATGCGCAGCTGTCTCCATATCTGCTTCTTTGCACAACCCATGATAGTAAGTTGTTACAGCGCTGTCCTCCAGCATACTGCGAAGCGTAGCAGCTTTTGGGGACGCTACGGTAACAGTCAGATCAGCGTCGCTTGTTAAATAAGGCTGCATCTGCTTACTTTGCAGGAGTGTTTCAATTGCATCGATGTAATTTTTTCCATTTAAGCGCATCTTTGTAAGCAGCTGCCTGCCGTCTGCATTTTGCCCGGTGGCTTTTGTCACGCGGTTTAAACGGTTTAATGTAATTTCAATAGAAGGATTGATGTCAATGCTAATATAGGAAACAGGAGCTTTAAACAGATACCAGCTCCCAAAGCTGATACCAAAGCATAACGCGAGCACAGCGCATACAGCAGAAACCGGACGCAGGGCGGCCGTCTTACGTGGGCGCTTGATCGGGCGTTTTGCTTCCTGTAAAACATAAGAATAGGTATGTAATTTCATTTGCTCCGTTGCTTGGATTTGCTCAAAAGCTTTTCGAATTCCATTATTCATTGCTGTTACCTCCTAGTTCCCGTCGAAGCAGCTCTCGCCCTCTGGATAAAAGGGAATAGATTGTATTTTCTTTTTTATTTAAGAGCATACCGATTTCTTTGGCAGTGTATCCTTCAAAATAATGCAGGTACAGGGCGGTTTTATATTTTTGCGGTAAACAAAGTACAGCCTCTAAGACTTCTAAATTTTCTGGTTCTACACGGGCAGCTTCTTCGGAAAGAACATCGAATGGAACTGTTGGATGGCGAAACAGGCTTTTTAAAAAATCCTTGCACGTATTGAGCGTGACGCGGATAAACCATGCTTTTTCGTGCTCTGCACTTTCGAAGGGTTGAGAAGAAAGGACATACTTCAGAAATACTTCCTGAAACACATCCTCAGTATCCGTTTGATTTTTTAAGTGCAGGAGGCAAATCCTGCGGATCATATCAGAATATTGTTCGATTACCCGTATGGTATCCTTTTCACTGCGCATAGTGCCCCTTCCCTTTTTGGCTGCACAAAGCTTTGCTGGTGGCACAGTACCATAAGAAAAGGCAGGTGTCTATATCATATGTTTACAGCTTTTTATGGCAGCATCATTGGCTCTTTTGCTGTTACTTATAAAACGACACAAATGTAGAAATCCTTGCACAAAATAAAATTTATGATTTGTCGTCTTTTTGGTGATTATAGTATAGGATGGAGAAAATGTAAAGTAGTATCGGCATCCGGCTGATGCGAACAGTAACCAAAAATGTACAAAACAGTTGATTTTACTATAACTATCCGATACAATAACAATAGTTAAAAGGTTTGCACTAGGTACGTATACGTAGGAGGGATAAAAATGCCGTTTTTTGTAAATATGGAAGAAATAGACAGTCGGATTAGCAGTTTTATTGACGAAAAAATCCGTGTGGAGAGAACGATTTTACGTGAAGCGATTGAAAGCAATAAAGTAGAGCTGGAACGGCTTAGGGAAGATATTTTTTATGAGATAAAAATGATGAAGCAGGGTGCAGAAGATTTTCATAACCGGATGGACGAATTTCAGGATTCTATTTCCAATCCAAATGAAGAAGAATCTGAGGCTGTCAGCTTACTCAAGCAGCAGATGGAGGTCTATTGCCAGAGAATGGAACAACTTGAGGGCCAGTTTTCTGAATTCATGCAAGCTGGGCAGAATATGGACGAGATCTACCAGGCGCTGACGGATCATATGTTAGATAATAATGCAAAGCTTTCGAACCAGCTGCAGATCAATATGCGCAACGAAATTGATAAAAATAATAGCGTAATACGCAAATGGGTTGACGAACAGCAGGCAAACCAGGAGCCGATCATAAATGTAACGCTTTTAAAACATGAGATCCAGTCTGCAGTTGAAAAAAATATTACGTCACAGATTGCGGAATCTGTAGAACCTGATAAAGTAAGAAGACTGGAGGAAGAAGTAAAAGAGCTCAAACTGCAAAATGAAACGCAAAGACAATATGCACAAAAGCAGGCGGACAGCTTGGAACAGCTGCAGGCAACTTTGGAACAGCTGCGTGCAGGTATGCAGGCAGGGCAGCAGCCATCAACTCCGTCAGCAGCAGGTGCAGGAACTGGCGGACAGACACTTACAGCGATGCAGCTGCATACAGCTGCAAAGAAAGAACAGGCAGGAAACGTGCAGACGCAGGCAGGCAGCGCGACACATCTGAGTGCAGGCGCAGCCAGTACACAGGCAGGCAGCCTGACACGAACAGGCGCAGGCAGCGTGACACATCTGAGTGCAAGCGTAGTCAATGCACAGGTAAGCAGCACAACACAAACGAGTGCAGGCGCAGCTAGTATGCAGGCAGGCGGCAGCGAGGCACGAACAGGCGCAGCTATGCAGGCAGGCGGCAGTGTGTCACAAACGAGTACAGGCGCAGCAGAAAACAGGCAGGCTGGTGCAGGCCAACAACAGGCACCGGAAACGAATGCATCTGCACAGCAGCCAGTAGAAACGGTATTTACAATGGATGCGGCTCAAAATAAAGATGTGCTTAGAAAGATTATCGCGCAGTGCGACTTATTAAAAGAAAGCCTGGAAACAAAGATCGGAAGGGGAAACGCTACGGAGGCTTATTTTAAGCTGGTGGCAAAGTGCCAGGAGAAATTTACAGAATTGCTGTCTTTGACAGAGGAAAAAGAGTTTTCATCTGCTAAGCTGGCCAGCCAGACTGCGAAAATACTAAAGCATACGATTATTCGCGCTTTGCCGCAAAAATTAGTCAGTCACTTGATGGAGCAATTTTTGCAAACCTGTGGAGTAAGAAAAATAGAATGGGAACAGGGCCATAAGATATCCGGGCAGGATGCTTATTATATGGATGAAACGATGATTTCTTACCAGGAAACGAAAGATATCCGTCTGGATCAATGTATTTTGCACATTGACCAGGATGCGTATGCCATAGATTTTGCAGATGATTCAGAAGTATACGAAGCAATTATACCGGGAATTTATAAGGTTGGAAAATACGTGAAATAAAAAAGGCAGGAGGTTACTGTGAACAGTAACGCCAGGAAAATTTTGGCAACAGTAATCTGAGAAGTTCCGCTACAGTGAAGTTTTAAGCTGAACTGTAGCGGCTTTCAAGGAAGGAGTAAATATGGACAGATGGTATATGGCGATCTTTCATGTGATTTATGGCCTGTTTACGCTGTGTGGCAGCGTATTTTTTTTATGGTTTTGCTGGCCTGCAGTTTTTAAAGGGGTGTTCAATACAGGAAACCTATGCGGTATGCTGTTGTCAGTACTTATGGTGCTTTACGGAATCCGCTACAGGCAGATTCACCAATTGATAAGAACCCTATGGCACAGGCAGATAGCGCGGGTATGCCTGTTAGCTGCAGCAGTACTTGCATTCATAGGGATAGTATGTGTTTTCGCAGCAAGTGTATCTATGATACGGGCAGCATCAAAAAATGTTCCGGACAATACCCCTGCAATTGTGCTCGGCTGTTCTGTTATAGGGACAAGGCCAAGCAGAATACTGCAGGAGAGGATTGATGCGGCATACGTTTATTTAAAGGAACATCCAAAAGCTGTCTGTATCTTGTCTGGCGGCAAGGGGGAAGGCGAAGATATTTCAGAAGCTGAATGTATGTATCGGGAACTTAAAAAGGCAGGAATTGATGATAGCCGCCTTTATTTGGAGGATACTTCTGTCAATACGCAGCAAAATATGGAACACGCGCATGAGATTTTAGAAGAAATTGGATGCACGGATGCAGTTACCATTATATCCAGTGAATTTCATTTGTATCGTGCCAGACAGTGGGCAAAAGCGCTAGGATATGAAAATTATGGATATGCGGCACATACAGACTGGCGTTATTTACCAACCTTTTTCTTACGGGAAGTGATTGCTGTGTGTTATTTATGGGTTAGGCATATTTAGCGGCCTGCCTGGTATGTTTTTGTAAAACATGAAATGGATTCTTAATATATATGACACAAACAAATAAAATTTGACAACGAGCCATTGGCTGACTATAATAAGTAATTGTCCGGCAAAACAACAATTTGCCGATCCTATTTCCAGGAAAAGACAAATTGTTACTGTTCACTCCGTTCTCAGTAACATGCAAAAATTCATCAAAATTGCCTTCGGCAATGGAATTTTTGCACTCCTGAATCATTTTCTTACGGATTTTGCAGTAAATGCAAAGTCCTGTATGAACAGTAACGACAAATAAACTTATGGAGGCAATTATGTTATTTTCAAGTTTAGTATTTATTTTTCGGTTCATGCCTCTGTTTTTTTTATGCTATTTTCTGACGCCAAAGTCCTATCGGAATGTGACGCTATTTCTAGGAAGTATCATATTTTATGCAGTGGGTGAGCCGGTTTATATAATATTAATGTTAGCAACGATTTTGGTTAACTTTTGGCTTTGTGTGCATATGGCACGTAAAAAGCAGCAAAAGGGGCGTATGCCTACCGTTGTGATTGCCTTGATTTTAGATTTTGGTTCTTTATTTTTGTTTAAGTATTTTGATTTTTTTGCACAAAATATGAACTTGCTGTTAAAGCGTGAAGCGCTGCCTGTTTTACATTTGACACTTCCGCTTGGGATTAGTTTTTATACTTTTCAAATCGTTTCTTATGTTGTAGACATTTACCGTGGAAAAATCAAGTATACAGGTACACTGCTGGATTTTGCTGCATATGTTAGTATGTTTCCGCAATTAATTGCCGGGCCGATTGTACAGTATCCAGAAGTGGCAAAAGAGTTAAAAAAACGCACAGTCACGCCGCAGGATGTGGAATTCGGGCTGGAAATGTTTTGCTTTGGCTTAGCTTCAAAAGTACTGCTGGCGAATAAAATATATACCCTCTGGAACCAGGTACAGGGGATTGGATATATGAATTTATCTACACCAATGGCTTGGATGGGTGCAGTTGCTTATTCATTCCAGATTTATTTTGACTTTTGGGGATATTCTATGATGGCGATTGGCCTTGGACGTATTATGGGATTTCGGATCCCAAGGAATTTTAACTGCCCGTATATGGTCAAATCAGTGACTGAATTTTGGCGAAACTGGCATATGACATTAGGCAGATTTTTCCGGGAATACGTCTATATCCCATTGGGAGGCAACCGAAAAGGCGCGCTGCGCATGATATTGAATATGTTTATCGTCTGGGCGCTGACTGGGTTATGGCATGGGGCAAATTGGAACTTTGTATTATGGGGACTGCTTTTCTTTGTACTGCTCATGCTGGAAAAATTTATATATGGGAAATACCTGGAAAAGAGCAGGGTGATCGGACATCTTTATATTTGGATATTAATTCCTGTGACTTGGGTGATATTCGAGATTTCTGATTTTTCGCAGCTTTTGATTTATTTAAAACAGTTAGTTGGGATTCATACAGGACCAGTGCTTGTAAAAAACGATCAGTTTTTGCGATGCTTGAAGGATTATAGCTGGCTGCTTGCTGCTTGCGTCATATGTTCTACAAAGCTGCCGGAAAAAATTTTTCGTCGTATCCACGGTGGACTCATACTGATTGCATTTGCGCTCGTTGTCTTTTGGCTTAGTGTGTATGAGCTTGCAAATGGCGCGAATAACCCGTTTTTATATTTTAGATTTTAAAATTGACGCCGAGTGCAAAGCTTTGTGTTGCTCTGGAAAAAGAAAGGAAAGAAAGAGAATCGTATGAAACTTTGGAAATGGATGAAAAAGTGTCCGATCTTGTTTTTAATGTTAGCAGGATGGGGGGCGCTGGCGGTATTTACATGGACAGAGGGTAAGATGCCGTCGTCACTGGAAATGGATATGATCGAAAATCCGGTATTTACGGCATTGCTAAAACCTGAGGTTGATATTCCGCAGCTGAATGAAATAGATCTTGGCTTGGATTTGGAAAATAAGCAGACTGATAGGAAAGACGGGCAGCAGCCAGGCGGCAAAAATGGAGATTCGACAGACTTGCAGGAGAATGATAAGTCACAGGCCAATGGGCAGGCGGACGAACAGAAAGGCACAGAGAAAACCGACAGTACGAAAAAGGATACTGAGCAAAAGAATAATACTGGCCAGACAGAAGAGAAAACAGAGACAAAAGATAAGCCGCAAACCAATGAAAAGTCGGCAAATGGACAGTCCGTACAAGAAGAAATCGGTGTTACAAAATACCGCAAATATAAAAAACAGCAGATTGATTCTCCTTACTATTCTGATTCTGGAAAGATTGCACTGACGACAGAATACGGGTACAAACATGTAAAAAAGGATTATTTTGATGACGCTGTATTTATTGGCGATTCCAGGACTGTGGGAATGCAGGATTATTCCGGGCTGGATAATGCAACTTTTTTTGCGAAAACAGGAATGAATGTTTATGAATTATTGGACGATGCATTTCTTGCAGATCCCAAAAGTGGAAAAGACGTCAGTATTTCTTATATGCTTAAAAATCATACATATCGGAAAATTTATTTGATGGTGGGGATTAATGAGCTTGGTACAGGCAATACTGGTACTTTTCAAAATGCTTATGCAGGAGTATTGCAAAAAATCCGTAAATGGCAGCCAGACGCCGTCATTTATATCCAGGGGATTATTCCGGTGAGCAAAGAGAAAGCATCGAATGATGGCATTTTTAATAATATCAATATTAATGATAAAAATGTCGCTATCTCACAGCTGGCAGATGGCAAAGATGTATTTTATCTGGATGTCAGTGAAAAGCTGGTCGACAAGAGTGGTTATTTAAAAGACGATTATACTTTTGATGAAGTACATATGTATGCGCAGTATTATCAGCTTTGGACAGATTATTTAATGGAACACGCAGTTGTGCGCTGAATATTGATTTCAAATGACCGGCAGGGAGCATTTTCCCTGCCGGTCATTTTGATGTGAGGCGGAATAGTTACGCAGATAAGCAAAGTTTCCTGTTGACAAATAGTTGTTTGCATGCTACTATGTATTAGTACTAGTAATACACACAGTACATACAACACATATAATTGACTCTGCGATACAAACACGGAGTGCTGTATGAGGGCATGTTTAAAATACGCTCGAAAAGGTGTAAAAGTATGAATATATTAGGGATTGCTGTTCAATTAAAACTAAGAAAGGAGGAGTTTTATATGTTAGAGCTGAACTATCGTGATACAAGGCCAATTTATGAGCAGATAAAAGACGGTTTGCGTAAACTGGTCGTATCCGGTGTTATTCGACAAGATGAAAAACTTCCTAGCGTACGGGAACTTGCCAGCCAGCTGGCAATTAATCCAAATACAATTCAAAAAGCATATCGTGAATTAGAACAGGAAGGCTGCATTTATACAGTGGCAGGAAAGGGCAGTTTTGCAGCGCCGCTTAGCGATATTAGCTCCAGCAGGCAGACAGCGCTTTTTAAGCAGTTTGACGGGGCTGTTACAGAGCTTGTGTATTTAGGGAGAAAGCCTGATGAGCTAAAGGAAAGGATAGATCAATTACAGCAGGGAGGTGTGCAAAAATGATTGAGGTAATTAATGTAACAAAACGGTTTGGCACATTTAAAGCGCTGGATCAAGTAAATATGCATGTGAAAAAAGGCGCGATTTATGGACTGGTGGGCCCGAATGGGGCAGGTAAATCTACGATCATCCGTCATATTACTGGCGCTTACCGCCAGGATGCCGGAGAAATTCGGGTAAAAGGAGTGCCAGTGTACGAAAATGCTGAATTAAAGGAAGATATTGCTTATATTCCAGACGATATTTTTTACTTTAATCAGGCTAATTTGCAGGATATGATGCGGTTTTATAAAGATTTATATCCGAAATTTGATATGGCGCTGTATGAACGCCTGCAGGAATGTTTTCCAACGATTCAAAAAAAGCGTTCTATCCGCAGGCTTTCTAAAGGGATGCAAAAGCAGGTAGCATTTTGGCTGTCTATTTGCTGCAGGCCGCAGTTATTGATTTTAGATGAACCGGTCGATGGCTTAGATCCAGTTATGCGCAGGCAGGTATGGAGTATTTTGATGTCAGACGTAGCAGAATATGGGACTACGGTTTTGGTGTCATCACACAATTTACGTGAATTAGAAGATGTTTGTGACCATGTAGGAATTATGCACCATGGCAAGGTAATTTTGGAAAAATCATTGGATGATTTACAGGGCAGCGTATCGAAGATACAGGTAGCTTTTGAAGAAGAAGCACTGCCTGCATTTCCGCCAGGTATGGATATTTTGCATAAAACACAGGCGGGCAGAGTGCATACTTTGATTATTCGCGGGGAACAGGATATGATACGGGCACAGATAGCATCACTTAACCCGATTTTATTGGATGTGCTGCCGCTGACACTGGAAGAAATTTTTATTTACGAGTTAGGAGGTGCAGAGTATGAAGTCAAAGACATCCTTGTTTAAAAAAGCGGTATTTAAGCGGAACATTAGAGGTTCCTTAGGGTTGTGGATTGGTCTTTTATTGCTGTATCTGTTTTGCATGCCGCTCCCGGCTTATCTTCGTTTATCTTATGAATGGCTAAGTAATATGCCAAAAGATGAATTAATTCTGTATAAAGCGGATATACTCATCGAAAATATTTGGATGATGCCGATGTTTGTGCCAATTTTTGCACTTGCCGCATTAGTTGCTGCCATGGCGCTATTTTCTTATTTATTTACAGGGCGGAATGCAAATATGATGCATACGTTTCCAGTCAGCAGACTGAGCTTGCTTTGTACAAATTATGTAACAGGGCTGTTGTTTTTAATCATACCGCAGGTAGTTGCTTTACTGTTTACTTTATTAATTGGAACAGCAAATGGTGCGCTTACCACAGAAGTTATTAAATATAGTCTGATGTGGCTTGGTATCGCTGCTGGGGAATCATGGTTTTTCTTTAGTATGGCGGTATGTGTGCTGATGTTTGCAGGAAATATTGTTGCTGTGCCAGTGTTTTATTTCATTATCAATTTTTTATACCAAGGCTGTAAGTTTATCTTTGCAGGAATGTTAAGTACAGTGTGCTACGGGCTTATGAATGCTGGCGGGCAACCGAACAGCTCCGATCTGTTTACGCCAATGCTTTATATGAGCAGACACATTTTGCTCAGACAGCGCAGCACGACAGACGGCGACAGGTATGTATTTGCAGGTGGAACAGCATTTTTGATTTATTTAGCAGCTGCGTTTGTGTTTCTTATCATTTCTATTATCGTATATGAAAAGAAGCATTTGGAAACAGCAGGCGACGTCATAACCGTTGGATGGTTAAAGCCTATTTTCCGCTGGGGTGCAGCAATTTGTACTTCTGCATTAGGTACGTTATTTTTATTTGCAGTAATCGGATACAAGTTCACATTTGTCAAGATTTTGTGCAGTGTGACTGTGCTTGGTATCATAGCTTTCTTTGTTGCACAGATGGTGCTTGAGCGCAGCATTTGGGTTTTTACCAAAGCAAAAGTCCGTGAAGGCATTGTATTTATTGTATTTATGTGCGTAGCTTATGTTGCCTTAGATTCGGATGTTTTGGGAATTGAAAAAAAGATTCCGCAAAAAGACGAGATCCAGTCAGTCAGAATCAATGGGGCAGTGAGTTTGTTTGCACAGTCTGCGGATGAGATTGCATGGGCTATGGATATTCATAAGCAGATCATTGATTCTAAAAAAGAATTCTCGCAAGTACATCAGAGCGACTTTGCAGAAAATATAGCGTATTTGTCACTGACCTATTGTCTGGAGGATGATAAGACAATGGAACGAAGTTATTACATCCCGATTGAAGAAAGCCCGGAAAGTGTCTCTGGACAGATTCAAGCGCTTGCCAGCAAGCCGGAAATTATTTTCAAAGAATATTTTGGTATTAGATCGGAAGAGCACACGTCTGAACTCCAGTCACCGTTAGAAATC
>CANDJR010000014.1 GCA_947385105.1 uncultured Eubacterium sp. | reverse complement strand
AAGATGGGGATACGGTTAGGGTTTCACCAAATGTATGATTGTCAGTAATAACTTTCACACTCTTGATTTCCGCACCAGCTGTACCAACAGGCACATATTTTAAGGTAACTGAATGGTCAGCTGCAATTTCTACAATTTCTGATACAGGCATGCAAATTTTTGATGTGCCGTCAGCAAACGTTTTCTTTGCACCAAACTGAGATGCTGCAAGGTCTAATGCCAGTAATGAATTTGTAAAACTAAATTCGCCTTTCTGTGCGGTATAGAAAGTCTGGATCGGCGTCCCCATGGCATCTGTGACGATTGTGGCGTCTGCGCTTGTTTTCAGACTCGGTTCTTCAATCTGAGTGTATCTTCCTGTTAATTCCAGTGTGGCAGGATCGTATTCTTCAACAGCTCTGATTTTTTCAAGAATTAATTCATTTGGATTAAAAATTTTACTCATACTTATATTCTCCTATTTTTCATTGAAAAGGGAAGATAGTTTCCCTGTTGTCGTGTGTTACGCACTGTTTTAAGTGCATAAAGAGGACGTTATTCCAGTTCGCCAAGCCAGTCGAGCTGCTTGTTATCAATATCTTTTAGATTGATCCCAAAACCGGAGTAACCGCTTTGTAACAGAAGGTCAGCATTTTTCATTTTACTGATTCGTTTTACTGAATCCATAAATGCATTTATTTTCATATCCCATACTTGCGCATGGTTATATTTAAAGCCAGGACTGTTGACCATTGCAGAAATCATATTTTGCAAATTTGAATGCCATTTTTCTGCCTGTGCCCTTTGAAATGCATCTCTTGCATCTTCGATCAGTATCATTTTGGTAGACTCATTTGCCGGCAGTTTTTCATCTTTTACGATGCCATGTGCCTGGCGTAAGTAATCAGCAATCTTGTGATAGGCAGCTTCATTGATCAAAGAGCTTACAACATGCGCTGGCGTTTGCCCGCTGCAAGCATGTTTTGTTATTTCTTGATACAATATGGCTTCACCATTTTCATCCGATACGAGTTCATACTTTGTTAAATCCAAGTCTCCAAATAAAATCGAAGTCTGCTCTTTTGTATAAATATTGTGCAAGATTCCACAAAACAATTGAAATGGTGTAATTGTCGTATAATCAATATGCATCATATCCCATAACTGCCATTTCATAGTTTGCGGTGTTGCGGTTAGCTGGTATACCATGGAGTAGTATTCACGTTCACCATACGCACATATTTCATTTAGTGTCGGCTGATGGATTCGAATTTCATCTGATAGAATATAATCATCTCCACGGTATATTTTTAATTCATCATTGTATACTTCCATTTCCATCTTTCACTCATAACGTTATTTTTTTCGCAGCAAAGCACTGAACGCGCAGTTACAAAATGCTGCATAGCACTTATAATGTGGTTTCAAATGATAAATACTGTTCATAAAGCTTTATGTAAGTTTTTGTGGTACGTACCAGTACTGGTATTGGCGCTGTTTTGCTTTCGTTTTTCTTAGATAACAGCAAAATAAGCTTACCTTCTTTTTGTTCCTCCATATGGATCCTTATGTGCAGTGTCAAATTATAGCGCTGCCAGCAAAAAAATTTGGCATTGGATTTCCTGGAATGGGTACATTTAGGGTGGAGTGCAAAAATTTTCACAATAGAATTTGCGAGAAGTATGGCTTTCTGGAATGCATAATAAAATAGTGAGATGATAGAAAAATGATATGCTCTTTCTCAGGCAGACAAGTAAAATAATATAAAACTTGTTACTTGAGAAAGAGTATATCTTTTTAGATTTTTATATCACACATTTTTGTTACATCCGAACAGTTCTGCATGGGTGCCGGTTCGGACAAGGTACAGATCTTCCTCGATAATGTATTGATTGAATTGAAAAATGCAGCTTTTATATATTTAGGATTGAAAGGTTGATACAGAATTACCAGAGACCTTTCATGGTCCACAATCCAGTATTCCCGGACACCTGCGCTTCGATATTTAAAAAGTTTTGTGTAATAATCCATTGGACGGTTACTTGGTGATACGATTTCGATGATCCAGTCTGGAGCACCGGAACAGCCTTTATCTGTGAGCTTGTTACGGTCGCAGATCACGCATATATCCGGTTCAACATAATTTATATCATCTTTATTAAAAAAAACGGCGAATGGGGCAAAAAACGGCTCACAAGCCCCGTTATTTGATTTGATATAGGAATTTATGGAGGTAAAAAGTTCCCTGGCTATTGTCTGGTGTTTACGGTTAGGCGGGGCCATGTAGTATATCTGGCCGTCAATCAGTTCGGCACGTTCTCCATCCGGCAAAGTATAAATATCATCAATGGTATAGAGCCTTTGCTGTGCTGATGCTGGCATAATAACACTTCCTTTCTGGATGACTGTGTATGGTTTGGCAATGATTAATCCTTAGAATTATCGGCAGGAATATATTCAATCATATCTCCTGGCTGGCAGTTAAGTGTGCAACATATCTTATCAATTGTATCTAAGGATACAGTTTTATGTGCTGATATTTTAGACATTGTTGCAGACGATACGTCAATTTGTAGGCGCAGAACCTCTTTTGTCATAGAACGACGGTTGATGGTATCTAATAACTTATAATATTTAATCATATTGAGATATCTCACTTTCTGAGTTGCTTCGTATTTCTATTATAGCTTATTTATAAGAAATATAAAGAAAATATTTGTTACTGTTCACACAGGACTTTGCATTTACTGCAAAGTCCGTAAGAAAATGATTCAGGAGTGCAAAAATTCCATTGCCGAAGGCAATTTTAAATGAATTTTTGTATGTTACTGAGAACGGAGTGAACAGTAACAAATATTTAGATTTAGAGTGGATAAATGGCTTGAAAAAGCTATGAGATCTGATAAAATAGTTATATTAACAGGAAAGAAGGGATAGCACATGAGTAATAAAGAAAGAATTATTGAACTTTTAGACGTTATACCAGATTATAAAATAGGTTATGTGCTTGCATATGTTCAGGGAGTGGCAGCCGATGAGGAAACAGACGATCTTTTTTGCCAAAGAATGGTAGAAAACTATGAAAATGCTCCTGATGAAGATAAAGAAGATATTCCGCTTGAAGAATGTATGAAAGAGTGGGGGCTTGCTTGATGTATCGTATTATTGTTAAGAAGAAAGCCAAAAAGTTCATTGACAAGTTACCCATAAATGAACGAAAACGCATTGCATACGCAATAGAACAGCTTCCAAACGGTGAAGAATCTCTGTCAGCACGTTTGAAAACAGGGAAATTTTCAAAAGTAGAATATGAACAAATGGCAGAAATTTTAGGTGTAAAATTTCTTTTTAGATTTGAATTTTCAGATAGTACAAGGATTTAAGCATTATTCATTGATTTGAATAGTGCTTTTTTGTTGTGGTGTGTCCAGCGAAGCTGGCCCACACTTGCCGGTGTAAGTCCGGTCACGGTAATTGCCAGTGAGCCGTGTAGCTAAACTCGGTGCGTTGTAGTAATACAGGGTGCTAAGCGAGTGGATAAAGTAACCTCGATAAGAGGAGCGAGCAATCAATCATGCAGACCGTAACATAAAGTGAATTCTGCCGTATTGTCAAAAAAAGGTCTCTAAAAAGTGCACAAAGGGAAGTTGAGCCTTGCGCATATGGGCGAAAACCATGGAACGTGCGAAGATACTGGAAAGCAGCACGGAGGAATCCCTCGGTATAGAGGAAGCGGTATGTATGAAAAGTGTGGTCCGGAACTGGATAGACCCTACCCATCACCGAAAGGTAAAGAGAAAGCGTATAAGCTTGGCGAAATCGTATTTCTGATGGGAGGGAGTCGGAGAGGAACATAGTACCAATGATATTGTCAAATCGTAGGATGGAAGAATTATTATGCTACCAAGACAGACGAAAAATGGATGCGGGCGATAGACTGGTACATTATCTGCACTTTTACAAGATGGTTTAACAAAAAGCACCAAAGGCGTTATCATATGTCAAAGGTGGGATTTGTTTGATGAGGGGCGGATGAAAATTTCATCCGCCTACTCTACCCTGGCGCACGTTTCCTACGGGTGCAAGTTTCCTTTCTTCCGGCAGCGGATATTTCTGAAAATAGTCTTTGTACGGGTAATCGCTCACAGGCTCCCGGACGGACAGGCAGCAAAAGCAAGGAAACATTCTCTTTTTCATTTTCAATAAATTCCGTTCCAATGCTTACAACAACACCGTCTCCAAGCACAATTATTTTCTATTTTACCATAAACAAGGTGAAAAACAGGTGTAAAGCTGTTTTTTAGTACAAAAAAATTTCACCTTTCAGAGCTGTTGCCCGGCAGATATCAAAATATATTCCCTTTATTATAATGGATAGTCCATATATTCCATACTCAATCCCGTTTTATCTTTTTACTCGGCCGAAAATCGATGTATACAGACTTTGGCATTTCTTTTACTTTGCCAGTATTGGCGTCTTTTATTGTATAAGAATTTCTGACACGCATAGAAAAGCTGCCAAGTCCTTCAATTTTTACACTGCCGTTTTGCTTAAGTTCTTCTTGAATAACAGCAATGAATGTATTGACAATGGATTCGATTTTCTTTTTTTCAATTGCTTTATCAATGACATGCCATGTTTTGTGAATTAATTCAGATTTTACCATATAACCTCACCTTCTTTTTTTGCTCTTTCTTTGTTCGTTCATATTGGAGACTTATGTGCAGTATGAAAGAAGCCTTTTGTTCACTCACGAAAGGTAGCGCTGCCAGAAAAAATGTGTCATGCGTTTTCTGGCAATGGGTTTCTTACAATTTTTTTGGCATATTTCCTTCCGTAAATGTAAAGATCCCCTGCGTGATCTTCTGATAAAAATGTATTTACTTTGCCGTACTGTTTTAGGGTTTCGAGTAATGTGTTATTTTTATATTGAAACAGCGTATAAAACAAAAGGCTTTTAATCGAAGAATTTTTTTCTTTCTCTAAGTGCCATAAAAGCCTGTACATGGTATGTTTGTTTAGTTTTAATCGATTGATATTGTATAGTAAATCATCTTTTGCTTGCTGCATTAGAAAATTTTTATCTTCCAGCGGCAGTGTAGAAAATGCTACTGCTTTTCGATATTTGTCTGCGGTTTCTGCATGCTGTATTACTTGGCTGACCTGACGCTTATCTACGGAATTTCGATTATAATCGTTTGGTTTAAAAATATCTGAAAGCGGCAAAAATGCACGTCCTTTTGATTTTACCGCCCGTTTTCCAGACAGACAGGTGTGCAGATAATCCATGCTCGTATTGTATTTTTGGTAGTCTTTTTTATCTTCATTTTTATAGTTTTTTGTGTCAGCGATAAAGCCCAGGAAATAGGGCGTTTTTTTCCTTCCGTCCGCCATGGTTAACAAATGTTCATATTTCTTTCTTATTTTTTTTAATTCATTGGCTGTATGGATAGGATATTCTTTTTTTGCTTTATCGATTTCAATGTTACTCATGACGTCTAGTTGACATACATCGTAATAAATCTCTTTAATGAAAGGATATTGTTCTTCTGCTGTCTGGCCAGATGCTTGTATCATATCCCATAACAAAGAATTTAGCTCTTGTGACAGATTTACAATTTCTCCAATTTTATTGTTGCTTGATTTATCATCCAAATCGGCAAGATCTTTTGGTGTATAATGCCGCTTGGATTTTGGCGGATTGATATTTCGGGTAGGGACTTTAAACAGATGATAGTTTTTCTTTGCAGCATTTACCAAGATAGCGTTATCGGTTATGAGCATGCTGTCACTGTCAAAATCGCTGCCGGATAAGCGTTCTAAAATATTTTCATTGATGCTGTTGATACATATGATATTTGGCGTTAAATTGAAATATTGTTTTATTTCTTTACAGTGAATATTTTTTGTCAGTAAAATATTGCCGATGGTTACATGAGGGCTGCGGCTGCCAAGTATTTGTGTCTGTTCAGCATATTTGGTAGTGTATACAGTCCCTTTTGCAATGATAGAACTGCCGTCAAACCGGCCGATCGAATGCAGCAGCATTTCATATGGATTTCCAAAGAGTGTTGCATAAGTACCATTTAAAAGGATATGTCCTTTTCTCATGTTTGTTAAAT
Source organism: uncultured Eubacterium sp. (assembly GCA_947385105.1). GTDB lineage: Bacteria > Bacillota > Clostridia > Lachnospirales > Lachnospiraceae > Eubacterium_J. The sequence continues at coordinate 22,177 of CANDJR010000014.1, read as the reverse complement.
AGGATCTGCAGATGTCTTTTTTAAAGTCATAATAGAGTTTTGTATTTTGAAAATCGCAGTCATAGCCAAGCAGTTGGAATACAATATCAGCCTTTGACTGTATGGCGGACTGCTCCAAAGAATTCTCATGTGTTTTTGTAAATTTCAGGTGAAATCGCATGACATCGGCATCTGTGTTAAGCAAGCTTACATAATCCAGGCCATCCTGGACGATTTTTTGAACTTCGTCTTTGGATAGCTGCAAGGTATTTAACAATTGGTAGTGCGCCTGAACCATATTTCCGTCAAAAAAGTGTGTGTTTTTATCATATTTTACAATACCAAAAAACGGATAGATGTTTTTTAGCCATGTTTTTAAATTTCCAAATTTATAAAATTTGATACTAGATGGGGTTGTGATGAGTTTAATATCTTTGATATCTTTTGCAATGGTTTCTCCTTGTATTTGCGAGAGGGCAGTGATGTTGTTGTCTTGAAAAAACGCTTGGATATTTGTATTAAAGCAGCAGGATTTGAAAAATTTGTTGCGAAGCAAAAGCATACCTTTTGCAGCATAGGGGCCCATTAAGGAAATATCAATCAATGATTGGCCATCCCAGATGGAATTTGATATTTTCATTTTCTTTTCTTCTGTTTGCAACCAGCCGTCTTCTCCTAATCCGGTACATACTGCATCATCATAAAATGTACTGTTCCAATCGTTTATGACTAAAATATTTTCCGGCTTGATCGCGATAGTATCTATGAGACTGCTTGTAGATAAGGCAATGTATGCTTCATAGGCTGCCAGATCCAGTGCGTCGCCAGTTTGGACATTTAATCCACACTGCTCAGCAGCATGTATTGCCGAATAGAGCCGCGCGTCGATAAAAAGACATTTCCCAACTCTTGCAGAGCCGCTGGAGCGTTTCAGGCGGCAGTAATGGATGCCGTTGCACGTAAATCCGTAAGTATAACACCACTCCCGCAGTTCTTTGGCTGTTTTTACAGTTTTGATAGGTTTTGCCAGTTTGTAAGTATACATCATAGTCTCTTTCTCATATTCGCATGAAAAATAGGGAGGGAGAAGCTCGCTTGGAATTGGCTGCGCATATTTTTTCCCAAGATCAATGACAGCTAATTGTTGTTTTCCATTTTCTGTTACAACGGCAAATCCATCTTTGCAGTCAAAGTCTTTGAAGTGATAACCATTGCGTACATAGATGTCTTTTATCATCCGGTTAAATTCCTTTACGGCATATTGAAAAGTCACATTTATTATTTTTGAGCAATATTCTTTATTTTTATATATAAAAGAAAAAGAGTCTTTCAAAGATAAGGAGTCTTTTATAAAAGAAGATTCTTTCATAGAAGGAGATTCTTTTATAAAAGAAGATTCTTTCATAGAAGGAGATTTCTTGGTTTTGTAAATTTTTTTTGCAGCGTTTTGCAGTTCCATCATATCCAGACAGTAATCGAAACTATTCACAAATTTTTTCATGTATACGCTCCCATCCTCACGGAGAAGGGAATAACCGTCTGGTACAGGGTTTCGAAAATTATTTGCTAAATATAAATCTTTTGCATCAATAGAAGGGATATATAAGTTTTTCATCTGTTTCGTTCCTTTCTTTCCATAAAATTCGACAGCCGTGCATTTCTAAAGAGGATACTAAGTCATTCATTTTATCTTGTATCACGCGGATGAGGCAGTCTTGATTGGATACATCCAGCGTTTGCAGGTCAATATACGTGCGGTATGTTTGGTTATTTGCCGTAATATTCGCAAGAGAGAGCACAACTTGACAAGCACCTTGATAATTAATTGCAAATGCTGCGTTCCAAAGTTTGTTTTTACAGCAATTGATTTGTGTCAGCAAATCAAATACAAGTGCGTATTTTCTTTGAAAGTCTGCGATTGTATCATTGCATGCACTGACAGCATTCATGAAGTCATCTTCCAAAGGTTCTATATATTTTGAAAAGACTTGATAGCCGCATATCCATAGTTGAACAGCGCATTTGTTTTCGTTTTTGGTAAAATTGCCAGAAACAAGGGCAATCTGGCATTTCATTCCAGGATAGTTTTCAATTGGCTGGAGGGTTTTGCGTATGTGCACGTTATTTTTTATGTTTTGTAAAAATCTTTTACACTCTTGTTCTGCTTTTTTGCATTGTATGCAGTGTTTTAATTCTTTGATGGACAGCGTATTTAAGAAATAATGATCAAGTATTGCCTCATAAGTGCCATGTTCCTTTTTTTCTAAAATAGTATATTGATTGTTTGATGCTTTGATCTGATAGCCTTGTTGTTCGAGCTGGCATAACTCAGCTTCATAAACAGTTAATCGGTGTTTAAATTCCATAGTATGCTGAAAGATTTTTTGCAGCTCTTTGCGCTTTTCCTTTGGAACTTTGATTTCCTTATGAGTAAAAATGCTTGTTTGGAAAACTAGCTTTGGATAACCGTTAAGTTTGTCAAATTGGCAGCCGGAATAATCGCAGCTTTCATAAAAATCATCATAAGAAATGTGATTTAACTGTATACGCAACCGGATGCCGATTTCATACGTACGGTTTGTGTGTTTTTTTAAATCAAAGAATACGTTTGAATCTGGCGGCAAATCCAGTTTGTTTCTGATGTCTTGTATTACTTTCTCATTAATGCACTGCAGCACATCATGTTTTAAATAGGATACAGAATGCTTTTGTTTGATCAGCTCATAGCACAAAACCATGTCTTCATACTGCATGGATAATATGGTTTCTAATAAAGACTTTTTGGACGCATTGTTTTGGATTTTGCTCCAAAAGCTGTCTAATTTTTCCGTCCGTGTTAGATCAGCCGACTGTATTTGCTTTGCAAGTCTGTGTTTTCTTTGGGCGATTGTATGAAAATATAAGTCTCTATTTTGGTATGCTGTGAAAAAACAGCTGCCATCATGGTATAAGCAGTGAAATACTGGAATGACAGTTTCATCGGTTTTACATGAATAGTCCTGGATCGATACAGCTGCAACATCGTTTCCAAGGCTGTCCCATTGGCAAAAATAGTTATCACCATACTTGCGATTGGAAAAGAACAGTTCGAAATAAATCACACTGCCAGATGTCGTATACACAGTAAGATCCGGCGTATAAGTTCCAAAAGGCGTGTCCCATGTTTTTTGTATGTCGATTTGTGCGGTTTCCATTACTATTTCATTTGCAGAACATTGATTTTTGGAAAACCGTTTTAGGATAAACTTACTTCCTGGTTTCCATAACCAGTTTTTGCAATAAAAGTGCAGCTGTTTTTCTTTCCCGCAGTTTTTTGCAGTATGATAGTAATAGATCGGGATTTTTTTGTCAGCGGATTTGTATGGTTTTACAATTCCGCCACAGCAAGGGCAGAAGTAGGGGGTGCCATTGACTGCATGTTTTACATGTACGAGGTTTGCATATGTGTCATTTGTGTCATAGGCAACAAGCAATTGCGGCAAATATTCAAACATATATTCAAACATATCCATTGATCCTCCTAAGTGAGATTCCATTTGTTCTCTTTTCATGCTTATTTGCATGATGGAGTACTGCTATACTAATGTATTCTTTTTTTGTATCCTTTTTTTACAAAAAATGAACAAGCGTTTGTTTTTTTCATAATAAGAAAACAGAGAAAACAAATCCCAGAAATAAACAATAAATAATAGATAAGTAAAAATAAGAACAAAGCATAAAATAGGAAATAAGTAAAAGTAAGAAAAAATAAGAACAAAGCAAAAAATAGAAAATAAGTAAATAATTAGAAATAAGCAAAAATAAGAACAAAGCAAAAAATAAGAACAAAGCAAAAAATAAGAAAGAAGCAAAAAAGGAAAAAAGAAAAAATAAGGAAAAGAAAAAAGAGTGTAACCCTAATTTGCATTTGCAAAAAAGTTTACACTCTTTTTTGTAGGATTGGCTGGTGGCTAGCAGTCAAAATGAAAAGTTGAGAGACGCAGTTTGATAATTTCTTCTTCATATCCCAACAGCCTGGACAGCTGCGCAGTCGTCAAATCCTTATGTTGGATGATGATATCATCAGGGATTAGCAGCACAGAAGCAAACAGATTCGCTTCTTTTTCGATCTTTGAATCAAGCAAAAGCGTCTTATTTCTGATAAAATAGCAATTTAATTTCCGGTGCATAATCGCATGTCCAAGTTCGTGGGACATAACTAGATTCCGATCATGTTCGGATAGGTCTTCATTAAGAAAAATACATCTGTGGTTTTTAAGGAACATATAGCACCCGCAGGGCGTACCAAGCTGTCCAATTTGTATTTGAATATTTAAATAATCTGCAATGTCAAATGGATTGTGGCTATGACACTTTTTCACGTAATAGCCCACAATGTTTTCTATCTCTTTATTCAATCTATGCACCTACTTTTTATATTTGTTTGGATTATATTTTTCTTTGTTGATTGGTTTTAAGCGACGCAGCATAAGTTCTACCTGTCCAAGAAACAGGTCAATATCATCGTCAGAAATGTCGGTGCCTTCATAGCCAACAGGCCCGTCTTCCCGATTAGCTAGTTTTCTTCTGAGGCTGTTTAAATCTTTTGCAATGTCCCGGTTGTCATGTTCCGTTAATCCGTTTTGGTCAATGCCGTTTAACAAATAGTCCATACTGACATTAAAATATTGAGCAACAGCATTTAATTTATCTGCATTGGGTGTTGCTTTGTCCCATTTTGTAATCGTGCCATTTCCAAATCCAAGCTTTGTTTCCAGTACAGTCAAACTCATTCCCTGCTCATTTGCAAGGTTTTTTATGCGGGTTTTTAGTGACATATGATGCCTCCTTCATTTTTTGATCATTCACTTTTAATAGAAAAAAATCTATAATTATATTGACAAATAGAAAAATATCTAGTACACTTTTCGTTGCAAGGAAAATTATCTAGTAAAAATGATTATTTTCTATGTATAGAATAGAACTTTTTCCATAAAAAGTCAATACTTGATAGAATAAAATCTATCTAAACCAAAAGAAACAGTTACTACTGTTCACACAGGACTTTGCATTTACTGCAAAGTCCGTAAGAACATGATTCAGGAGTGCAAAAATTCCATTGCCGGAGACAATTTTTGCATTGACTGCAAAAGCCGTAAGAACGCGCATATTCAGCCTTGCGTGAATAGAGTCCTTAAACAAAATGGAAACTAAATTTTTTGTGACACATTGTAACTATGAGAATCAATATATCACAAATATAGGAAGTTGAAAAGCAAAAATTTGTTTGCTGCAAAAAGAGGAATACAAACAGTAACTTGGAGATTTTGCTTGGGAAGGGATGTGTGAGCACATTTCAAATAATTGAAAAGGAGTTGTGACATGGAAACAGTATTAATTTCATATTATAAAGGTAATGCAAAAAAACTGCATCGAGTTGTGGATCAAATCCTAACTATGTTTGGCGGGCTGTCCCAGAAAGATTTGGACGATTTTTATTCGCTTGCAAATGAAGTGTTTGTGCACGCAATGCGAAGGTATGATTATACGCAGTCTTTTGAAACATTTTTATATTCGTGTTTATTAAACAATATCAAATCAGAAATGACAAAAAGAAACTGTGAAAAAAGGAAGGCAGACCGTATGTCAATTTCTATAGATACACCGATAGATGGCGAGGAAGATGGCACGATCAGTGATAGGATTGCAGATCACTGGACTGTTGAAACAGTGATTTTTGGGGAAAGTGATGCGCAGTCTATAAAAATAGAACGATATTTAAACAGCTTAACAATGCGGCAGAAAAAAATTCTGAAGCTGCTCTCAGCGTCTTATAAAGCTGGGGAAATTCAAAAAATACTACATATTACACAGAAAGAATACAAAGATGCGCTGTCAGGTATTCATTCTTATGAACACATATCGCTGCTGTTTTAGAAAGGGAAAAGGAACATGGATTTAATAAGAGACAAAATGGTGAAAGATACAATGATGAATTTAAAGCTTCAAAATATGATTCAAAGAGGCACTTTGCGTAAAGATCATCCGCTGCAAAGAAAAGCCGGCAGATGGAGCGATAGCGACAAGTATGGATTTATTGCAACCGTACTAAAAGATGAGGATATTGATTCCATAAAGATATGTGAGCAATTGACAAGTTATGGGACAATTTTGTGGGTCATCGATGGACTGCAGCGTTTGACCACACTGAATTCTTATTATCATAATGGATTTAAGCTGGGCAAAAATGTAGAATTTCCAGTCATCCGATATCAAATTGTAAAAAGAGATCAAAATGGAAATATTCAGATGGATGATTATGGTAAGTACGAATATGAAGTGGCAGAATGTGATGTAAGAGGAAAATGTTATCAAGATCTGCCTGTGGAACTAAGAGAACAATTTGATAATTACGAGATAGAAATTGTTAAGCACTTAGATTGTTCAGATGAAGAAATCGGTTACCATATCCGACGTTACAACAGGCAAAAATCTATGAATACTTCCGAACATGCGGTCACATTTATGGATCATATGGCAAAAGAAGTAAAACGGATTTCTCTGAACAATCGGTTTTTTAAAAATGATAATTATAAAGAGCTGGAACGAAACAACGGAACAATTGAAAGGATTATAACAGAGTCTGTCATGTGTATGTTTCACTTGGAAAACTGGCAAAAACAAGGCAGAAAAATAGGTGATTTTTTAAATAAAAATTCTTCCAAACAAGAGTTTGACAAGCTGAATGAGAATTTAAACCGCATGGATACTATTTATTGTGAAAATTTTAAACATGTATTTACAGCAAAAGATTCCTTTCTTTGGTTTACGTTATTTGAGAGGTTTACAAAGTTCAACCTGCCAGATAAAAAATTTGCGGATTTTGTGACAGAATTTAATCGTACATTTATCAATAAGAACGTAAATGGAGAGACTTTTAAGGACGTTGGTAAAAACAGATCTACAAAAGATAAAAAAGTTGTGAAAAAGAAATTGGAAATACTGGAAACGTGCATGATCGATTTTTTGACAGCAGGCCATACGCTACGCAGTCAATGATTCTCAAGTAACTGACGAAAGCCAGTGAACAAGGCAAAATTCATTCGATTTTATGTCTGAATAACAGGAATGGTTGAGACAGAAAGCAGCTTTGACATTCATATCTACAACTGATATATAAAGTAAGGGCGAAAAGCTTATTTTCTAGCTTTTCGCCCATCATTACCCTCAGTAGACAACGTGTATTTTCTTATTCACTGAGAGTATCATAGAAGACTGTATTTACAAATTTTTTCATTGTCTTAGTTTTCTTTTGAGTTCATCAAAGCCCGTTCTTTCTTTTCAAAGAAAAGATTCACTTCCTTTTTGATGATTTCAGGAGCAAGTGACTTTGTCAAATAACCTTGCGGCTTTAGCTCTACTACTTTTTCAACGCTTTCTCTATCTACCCGGCTTGTGAGAAAAATGATAGGGATATCTGCAAATTCCTTTTCTGAACGAATCATTTCCAAAATTTGATTCCCTTTGCAGACAGGCATTTCATAATCCAATAAAACAAGATCTGGCCTGCAAAGCGTGATACTTCGGAATGCAGACAAACCAGACGTTGCTGTAGATACGTCATATTCATTGCAAAACAGCTGCTGCATCATCTTTAGCATAAATTCTGAATCATCTACAATAAGCAGCTTTTTCTTTGCTTTTGCGGCAGCTTTTGCAGCTTTGTTTTGGTTTAAATATTTCTCAACTTTTGCCATAGCGTTCTCTGCAAGGAGTGAGGCTCCATTCTCACTGACAAATACATCGGTCGTAGTCATACAGTATGCAAAATATCCTTTTCCGGTATCAAACAACAGGCTGGACTGCGGGCTGGTTTTGTCGAATATCTTTTGAAACTGCTCATAATTTAGCAGTTGTTCCTTTTGTACTTTGGCACCTTCTAGAGACGGAAAATGCTGCTTGATATATTCAATTAGCTGCCGGGCTGTATACATTGTGGCATTCATGAGCATAGCGTTTACAGCTTTGGCCTTTGAGTCTAACACACTGCCAATAGTGCTGACAATTAACTGCTCCTCAAAAACAAGGAGAAACTCCCACATTTTATGTTCCCTTGTTTGATATATGAGACGGTAATAAATGCCGTCTCCAAATTTTTCACCGCCATAACAGTTGCTGATCATCTGCGGCTCCAGCTGAAACATGCTATGCAGCTGACTGACAATCGTCTGGCCCATTACTGCCTGTTCTTCATCTGGCAGCAGATTTTCCCACTGCTTTAGAGGTTTTCCGCTTACAATGGCCTGATCCTCGATTAAAGTATGGCCAATCAGCCATCCTGCACATACGCCTAAAAAATGTTCAACCGTATCCGCTGAATAACTTGCCAGCTCTAATTCTTTTTCCAGGGCAGGCAGAGTTATTTCCCGAAAATTTGTATGGATACGTTTGTGCATCTGAAACCCTGAATAACCAACCGATTCCATATAGTTTTCTTCGTCCAAAAAATGCTGAAGCGCATGCTCTTTAAAATATTTCACAGCTTCCCGACAAACCCATTGGCTTTTCATCTCCTGTTGTCCAAAATCAAACAGCTTTTTGAGAATACGAAACAGTTTTTTATGCTCGTTGTCGATAATATCTACGCCAATATCATATCGATTGTTCCATACCAATTGATTTTCCATATACTATCCTCCATTTGCAATGATCATTGATGATGTTTTATCTAATTATCAAAAAGAAATACATCTTTTTACTCTCAGTGAACAAAGGTATTATACCAAAAAAAATAACCGCTCTCGAACCCTGATTTTTCACATTTGTTGGCTGTTTTTTCGCACAAATACAATTTATAAAAAGTTTATACTTTTGTTAGCACTCGATATTGACGAGTGCTAACAAAAGTGGTATATTTCATATAGGCAACGAAACGATTCTTATTTCTTAAATCATGTCAAGTATTTGTACAGGAAGGAGAGAACGTTATGAATATACAAAAATTTACACAAAAATCAATAGAAGCTATCAACGATTGTGAAAAGCTTGCTTATGAATATGGAAATCAGGAGATTGAACAAGAACATCTTCTTGTATCACTGCTGCAGCAGGAAGACGGGCTGATTTTAAAATTAATAGAAAAAATGGAAATCAATAAAGAACACTTGATGGAGAATGCACGCCGTCATTTGGAAAACAGGGTAAAGGTTTCTGGCGGGCAGGTTTATATTGGGCAGCATTTAAATCAAGTGCTCATTCATGCAGAAGATGAGGCAAAACAGATGGGAGATGAATATGTCTCCGTAGAGCATTTATTTTTGAGCCTGCAGAAATATCCAAATAAGGCAATAAAAGAAATCTTACAAGAATATGGTATTACAAGGGAAAGATTTTTGCAGGCGCTTTCTACTGTGCGCGGGAATCAGCGTGTTACATCGGATCATCCAGAGGCTACGTATGATACATTGGAAAAATATGGTTATGATATGGTAACGCGCGCGAAGGAACAAAAGTCCGATCCTGTCATTGGGCGGGATACAGAAATTCGTAATGTAGTCAGAATTCTCTCACGCAAAACAAAAAATAACCCAGTCTTGATTGGAGAACCAGGCGTAGGAAAGACTGCTGTCATAGAAGGGCTGGCACAGCGGATTGTGCGTGGGGATGTACCAGAAGCACTTAAAGATAAAAAATTATTTGCTTTGGATATGGGCGCGCTTGTTGCCGGCGCAAAATACCGGGGAGAGTTTGAGGAACGTTTAAAGGCTGTCTTAGACGAAGTGCGTAAGAGCGAGGGGCAGATCATCCTATTTATCGATGAGCTGCATACGATTGTTGGAGCTGGTAAGACAGACGGTGCTTTGGATGCAGGCAATATGTTAAAACCTATGTTAGCAAGAGGAGAGCTGCATTGTATTGGTGCAACGACATTGGATGAATATCGCGAATATATTGAAAAAGACGCAGCTTTGGAGCGCCGCTTTCAGCCAGTTATGGTAGAAGAACCAACAGTAGAAGAAACAATTTCTATTTTAAGGGGTTTAAAGGAACGCTACGAGGTGTTTCATGGAGTAAAAATTACAGACAGTGCGCTTGTATCTGCGGCAGTACTGTCTAACCGTTATATCTCAGATCGTTTTTTGCCGGATAAAGCGATTGACCTTGTAGATGAAGCATGCGCACTGATTAAAACAGAGCTGGATTCCATGCCGTCTGAACTGGATGAGCTGAATCGGCGCATTATGCAGCTGCAGATTGAGGAGACGGCGCTGAAAAAAGAAACAGATCATCTTAGCAAAGATCGGCTGGAAAGCCTTCAAAAGGAGCTGGCAGAACTAAACAGTGTTTTTCAGACAAAAAAAGCGCAGTGGGATAATGAAAAAAAATCGATTGAAAAGGTGCAGCATTTGCGTGAGGAGCTGGAACAAGTCAAAAAAGAAATTGCACAGGCTCAGCAGGAATATGATTTGAACAAAGCGGCTGAGCTGCAGTATGGAAAGCTCCCACAAGTTCAAAAGCAGTTAGAAATTGAAGAAGAAAACGTAAAAAGCGAAGAATTTTCATTGATTCGAGAAAATGTAAGCGAAGAAGAAATTGCACGGATTATCTCCCGCTGGACAGGTATCCCGGTTGCAAAGCTTACAGAAAGCGAACGGAATAAAACGCTGCATTTAGATGACGAGCTTCATAAAAGAGTAATTGGACAGGATGAAGGCGTAACGAAAGTGACAGAGGCGATTATCCGTTCCAAGGCAGGGATTAAAGATCCGTCAAAGCCAATCGGTTCCTTTTTGTTTTTGGGGCCAACAGGCGTCGGCAAGACGGAGCTTGCAAAAGCGCTTGCAGCAAGCCTGTTTGATGATGAAAACAGTATGGTGCGCCTGGATATGAGTGAATATATGGAAAAATATTCTGTCTCCCGCCTGATTGGAGCACCTCCAGGATATGTAGGCTATGAAGAAGGCGGGCAGCTGACAGAAGCAGTCCGCAGAAAGCCTTATGCAGTTGTGCTGTTTGACGAAGTGGAAAAAGCGCATCCGGATGTATTTAATGTACTGCTGCAAGTATTAGATGACGGACGCATTACAGATTCGCAAGGCAGGACAGTAGATTTTAAAAATACGATCTTAATCATGACCTCTAATCTGGGTTCTGCACATTTGCTGGACGGCATACAGGAAAATGGAGAGATCCGGCCAGAATGTGAAAATGCAGTGATGCAGGAGCTGCGCGGCAGTTTCCGTCCGGAATTTTTAAACCGATTGGATGAAATCATTTTATTTAAACCATTGACAGCTGACAACATTGGAAATATTATGCATCTGCTCGTTGCTGATTTAAACAAACGGCTGGCAGAGCGTGAACTGCGTATTGAGTTAACGCCGCAGGCACAACAGTTTATTGTAGAAAATGCATATGATCCAGTTTATGGTGCACGTCCGTTAAAACGTTATTTGCAAAAGACGGTGGAGACTTTGACGGCAAAAGTTATCCTCTCCGACCAGGTGCACAGCGGGGATACCATCTTAATTCAATTGACAGCAGGAACATTAGAAGCGGTGCCAAAATAAGGCACCGCTTTTGCGGCATTATTCATCTAAAATTGCCTTCGGCAATGGAATTTTTGCACTCCTGAATCATTTTCTTACGGGAGCTGTCGCAATAAGGATTGAGTATACAAGATATAGTATTGTTTTGGAATTAAATCCAACTAAATCTTGTATATGTTTTTCTTAGTGCGACAGCTCCCTGTGTGAACAGTAACAGGCAGGCTGCTAATTAGAAGCATATCTGCAAATTTGGTTGACAAACCGGATTTGTGCATGATAGGTTAATAATATAGAGTTGTAAGCCAATGGTTCTGTTATTTTATGATAGGGGGAGAGGGGAAGTGCAATGGGAGCAATTTTAATTGCAGATGATAAGGAGCAAATTTTAGATGTACTCAAAGAATACGCATGCAAAGAGGGCTATCAGGTTTTTACAGCGCATACGGGAATAGAAGCTTTGGAGGAATTTGCAAGACGTGAATATGATGCTGTCCTTTTGGATGTTATGATGCCGGAATTAGACGGCTTTGAGGTATGCAGGCAGATTCGAAAAAAGTCTATGGTGCCGATTATTATGATTACTGCACGCGGGGAGGATTTTGAACGTATTATGGGGCTTGATATAGGGGCGGATGATTATGTTGTAAAGCCATTTTCCCCGTCAGAGGTCATGGCCAGGCTGCGGGCAATCCTTCGGCGTATGAATCCAGCAGAAATGAAGCCAAACAGCCATATAGAAATAGGTAATTTGTATCTTTCGATGGACAAATACGAGGTTACAGTAAGTGGGCAGGAGGTTCATTTGACGAAAATAGAAACAGAAATTTTGTGGCTGCTTGCTGTCCATGCAGGAATGGTTTTTTCCAGAGGACGTATTTTGGACGCAGTGTGGGGTGCGGATTATTACGGAGATGACAGGACAGTCGATACACATATCAAACGAATGCGCGCAAAGCTGGAAAAATGCGGACATTCTGGCTGGGATATTGTAACCGTACGGGGCGTTGGATATAAATTTGAGGTACACCATGCATAAAATTACAAAAAGATTGCTGCGCTATTTTACTGTTTTGCTCTTGTTGTTTGCAGTGATTGCTTATGCGGGTTTTTCGATGGCGCTTTTGTACCAGACATACCGAAGCCATGCGCAGGTGCTTGAGGACAGAGCGCAGACAATTGCCAGTAAAGTAGAACAGTTTCTTGGAACAAGCGGGCCAAAACAAGGACGGGGTGCTTATCTTAGATTTGTAGATGATATTGCGATGGCAAAAGCATATATTATCGATGCGTCTGGAAAGCCGTTTTCCTTTGGACATCAGGGGGAAGTTTCCGGCACGCCCACAAAAGAAACGATAGAATTTGCAGAACGTGTATTTGAAAGCGGCAAATATGAGCATTGTCATGAAGTGAATACACAAGGAAAAAGGGTGTTTTATGCAGGCGCACCAGTGTATTTTGACGGACAGGTGAATGCTGCGGTCGTTATTCTTGATACAATGGAAATAGAATACCAGGGATTTTTTCATGCCATTACTATTTTAGGCGCATGTTTGACACTTGCGTTTTTATTGTCTGGTTTTTTTTCGATACTTTTATCTCGGCGCTTTATGCAGCCGATTCATCAGATTGCATATATGGCAAAAGAGTTTGCTGGCGGAAATTATCAAGTTGTATCCAATGTGGAAGATAAAACAGAGCTTGGTGAGTTAGCAAAGGAGATGGATCTGCTGGCGCGAAAGCTGGAAACTGCTCGTCTGGAAAGCAGCAGATTAGAACAGATGCAAAAAGATTATATATCAAATATTTCTCATGAACTGCGAACACCGATAGCTGTACTGCGCAGTTCCTTGGAGGCAGTTTGCGACGGGGTTGTAACAGGTGAAAAGGCTGTGGAATATGAGCGGCAGATGTTAGCAGAGTGTATTTCCCTGCAGCGGTTAGTCAACGATATGCTGGAATTATCGCGTCTGCAGAATAAGGATTTTCCAATTAAAAAAGAAGCTATGGATCTGCTCATGCCTTTGGAAGATGCGGTACGGGCTGTGCGTGTCATTGCACAGCATAAATCGATTGAAATTTTGTATGAAAAAAATGCGGGAGAATGGCTTATATTGGGAGATTACGGACGTCTGCGCCAAATGTTTATTGCTGTATTGGATAATGCCATCAAATATTCTGCGCAAGGCGGTCAGGTGATTGTAAAGGCAGAGCAGGTTCCGGATGCTGTTATTGTTTCTGTCCAAGATTTTGGCTGTGGAATCCCGCAGGAGGATCTGCAAAATATATTTACCCGCTTTTACCGTTCCAGACAAAACAGTGAAAAAGGATCAGGGCTTGGGCTTGCGATTATGAAAAGCATTGGGGAGCGGCACGATATAGAGGTATGTTTGCAAAGTGTCTGGCAGGAAGGCACGAAAGTTATCTTTCGACTGCCAGCAGACTGTCTGCTGCAATCTCCTTGTAATCGTTCGTAAAATGCCATCAAAATGCCATATTCAAGTTGTATCTTAAGATTATCAAAAATACAAGAAAAAGCGGAGGTTAAGAAAAATGAAAAAGAAAATATTAGTATCCATGATGGCAGTGGCACTTTCCTTAAGCTTTGCAGTACCTGCTTCAGCAGCTTCAGCCAAAGCGACTGCCCGTACCAAAGTTTCAACTGTTAAAAAGAACAAGAACAAAGTTCGTAATACAAAACAAACAAGCCAAAGCAGCGTACGCGGCAGATATTATATTGATGCAGATGGAGATGGAATTTGCGATTATTACCAGACTGGCCAGAGAGGCAGATGCGGCAGATATTATATTGATGCAGATGGGGACGGAATTTATGATAACTATCCTGGCTATGGCTACGGATGCGGTTCTGGCTATGGCTGCGGGAGAAGAGGACGCTGGTAGAGTGAGCTCTAAAAAGTATCAAAGACCCACAAAGAGTTTTAACCACACAAAAAAGCTAAATTCAAAATAAGAAAGCTTTCTATAGCAACTTTTGGCAACTTTTGGTAATTTATAGCAATTTACGGCAGGTTATCGTCCGTTATGGCATATCTGTATTGCTATTGCTTATTTGCTATAGGAAGCTTTTAAAAAAACTATCTTGTACATACTTCTTCCTCATTCCAGGAACATAATTTTCAAATTTAAAAAATAGTATAAAAATAAGCAGTATCAAATGTATGATGCTGCCTAATTGGATCATACCATAGAATTATTTGAATAACAAGCCTATTTTAATCTTTTCAGATATGTTACACTGGCATGGCAGTAGATTAGAAAGGAAAAAAAATTCAAATTTTTCAAGCAGGAGGGTGTTGCAGTGGAAGATAAGCAGTTGGAAACAGCAGTAGAGGAGCAATATTTGCAAAAAACGATTGACATAGCGAAGCAACAGTTAGATCAGGCAAAAAATGCAGCAGAAGAAAAAAAGCTTGGAATTGCGAAAATAAAGAGAGAAGCACGTGAAAATGCAGCGCATAGCATTACAAACCTGTATGATGCGGATGATTTTGAGGCACTTGCAGAACTTAGCCAATATACCAATGCTGTCAATGAGGGGATTTTAGATTACGAAGAAGAAAAACGTAAAATATCCCGACTGGAACATTTTATACAATGCCCTTACTTTGCCCGCATTGATTTTCAGTTTGAGGATGAGCAAGAAGCAGAAAAAATCTATATCGGCAGATCCTCTCTTACGCAGAGAGCCACAGGCGATATTTATGTGTATGACTGGCGTTCGCCAATTGCCAGCGTGTTTTACCGTTTTATGTCCGGAAAAGCGTATTATGATGCTCCAAATGGGAAAATAGAAGGCACCGTGAACTTAAAGCGGCAGTATGAGATTAAAGAAAGTCAGCTGCAGTACTTTTTTGATATGGATATGAATGTCAGCGATGAAATTTTAAGGCAGATGTTGTCCCAAAATACGTCGCCTAAAATGAAAGCAATCGTAGAGACGATTCAAAAAGAACAGGATATTGTAATTCGCGATATGGAGAATGATTTGCTCATGGTTCAGGGGGTGGCAGGGAGTGGGAAGACTTCGATTGCTTTGCACCGGGCAGCCTATCTTATGTACCAGGGACTGCAGACAAAGCTGCCTGCAAATAGTATTTTGATCTTATCGCCAAATAATGCATTTGAGCAGTATATCTCAGATGTTTTGCCGGAACTGGGAGAGGAAAATGTAAATTCTGCAGTATTTGAAGATCTGCTTGCGAATATGTTAAAAGACAGGCAATTTCAGGCAAAGCATGATTTTTTAGAACAAATTGTTGCGGATGACGAAGACAGTGAAATCGTAAAGCAAAGTATGGAATATAAAATGTCAGATTGTTTCCGTAATATCCTGGATCGTTTTTTGGCAGATATCCCATTACAGTGGATTGCATTTCACGATATTTATTATGATGGAGCATGCGTTGCAGATGTGCAGCTTATGCGGGAATGGGTGCTGCAAAGGCCGGATGCGCCGCTTGGCGTGCGTTTAAAACAATTGGAAGATTATGTGCTCGAACAAGTTTTTGGAACAATGAAAAAGAAACAGGATGCAGAGGACAGAAATCGGTTAAAACAGGAAATCCAGCATTTTACGCAGTTAGATGTCGTTTCGCTTGTTCGTAATTTGTTTTTAGATAAAAGTTATTTTGAGCGTTTGGCAGGAACGAAAACAGACGCGCAGACAGGTAAGATTTGGAAATATACAAGAGAGAATTTACAAGCTGGGCGGTTACAATATGATGATGCGATAATTGCTGCTTATCTTTACTTAAAGATTTATGGGGTGGATGATTATCGAAATATCCGCCAGGTAGTTATTGATGAAGCACAAGATTATTATTTGCTTCAATATGAGATGTTTGGTCTATTATTTCCAAATGCAAAGTTTACGATTTTAGGAGATATGAATCAGACGCTTGCAAAAAAGGAAGACCTATCGCTGTATGAAAATATACAAGATATTTTGGGCAAAAAGAAAGCGTCATTGATCACACTGGACAAAAGCTTTCGCTGTACAAATGAAATATTGAACTTTAGCTTGCAGTATATTGACAAAAAGCCGCAGATTGACAGTTTTAACCGCAGTGGGGAGCAGCCAAAGACAATAGCAGCAGACAGTTACCAGGCTTTGCAGGATGCGCTAGTACAGGAAGTCAATCTTTGCAAAGAAAAAGGATACCAGACGATTTGCTTAATTTGTAAGACCATGAAAAATGCAGAAAGGCTATTGAAACATATCGAGAAAAAGTTAGATATCTATCTAGTCACAGACAGTGGCATGGAGAGTGCGCAGGGTACGTTCCTTATGCCAGTGTATTTGTCAAAGGGGTTGGAATTTGATGCTGTAATTGTATGTGATGCAGACACAAAAAATTATAAAAGCAAAGAGGATAAAAAGCTTTTATATGTAGAATGCACAAGGGCGCTTCACAGGCTTACTCTGATTGGTGAAGGAGAAATTGCAGCTTATCGTGCAGGAAACAACTACTAATGCAAAGATTCACCACAATATTTTGTTTTTAACATGCATGCGATAACATATTGTGGTGATTTTCTGTATAAAAGGATTTATTCAGCGTTCTCCAAAGAAGGATAACCATAGTGTAGCTTCTACCAAATGGAAAACTCCTTACAGCAAATGAAGCCATGCGAATTATTCTCTATCTGTGCATGGTATTTGATTCTTCTTTTATGTATGAAATACTTGATATATTTAAAGTAATCAATTATATTATGTATAGAAGTGGTGATACTTCACTGCGATATAGGAGGCTCTATGATTATGCAATAACAAACTGAAATTTGTAATTACTTTTAATTTATAGCAGGAGGAAACAAATCATGTATACTTATAAAACAGAAATCTTAACAGTAGGAACAAAATGGTTTTCCGACAAAGCAGATGAAAACGACATTGCTATCTTAGACCAGTTAATTAACGAAAGGGCTGCTAATGGGTGGGAACTTGTAACATACGATTATATGGCAACATCAGTGCAGGTTAAAGGGGCATTTGTTATTACATTTCGAAAGCAGCAGTAACTCTATATACTATCTAAGACAAATCCAGTTTGTAGAATTGCAGCCAACAGTAAATTGAATGACCGCCATACATATAGAATGGCATACCAAGACAGGAAATCAAGAAAAGGTTTCCTGTTTTTTTGCAGAACAGGCGTGGTCGTTACAAAAAATAGTTGCGGCAACTTTCTTTTAACGAGGAAATGACGCAGGAAGAAAGAGTGACGAAGATGCAGGAATTACAGCAGCAGATGAATGAACTTGAAGATACAGTTAAGACAGCACCAGGCAGAGACATTCTTCCTTTATCAGGATTGATAATGCCTTATAGTAAGAGATAGCTCAAGAGAACACTCACTCGCAATAAACTGAGTGCTTTCAAGGGTTAGCTGGGATAAAAAAGGAGGTATAACAACTCATATTTTAATTACAAAGCGTATTAAATCAAAAACGAAATTTATCGGAGGGTAGATTAAGATGAAAGAAATGGCTGTAAATGGGAAAAAGTATAGAATCCTTAAACTATTAGGAAAGGGGAAAGGCGGATATTCCTATCTGGCCGATGACGGAATCAATCGGTATTTACTTTCAGCCTACGGTATCTCTTGCTGTTGATAAACTTTCTGGATTGTGCTAAGAATCAAAAAGATGGTTAAGAATACTGATTTGCAGCAGGTATTTTAAAGGAGGTAATGCAAATGGTAATCAGGAAGTATCTAACAAAAGACTTGACAGAAATGATAAAAATATGGAATGCGGTAGTAGAAGAAGGTATCGCATTTCCACAGGAAGAAACGCTTGAACTATCAAATGGAACGGAATTTTTTGCTTCACAAAGCTACTGCGCAGTTGCGCAAGAAAAGGGAGTAATTGTTGGTCTATATATCTTACATCCTAACAATGTGGGACGATGCGGACACATCTGCAATGCAAGCTATGCAGTAGAGGCACAATACAGAGGTCAGCATATCGGAGAACAATTAGTGAAGGACTGTTTGCTAAATGCGAAAAGGCTTGGCTTTGGGGTGCTTCAGTTTAATGCAGTTGTCGAGAGCAATGTTCATGCAAGGCATTTGTATGAGCGATTAGGATTTACACAGCTGGGAACAATACCAAGAGGCTTTCGGATGAAGGATGGACATTACGAAAGCATTTGTCCATATTATCGAGAATTATAAATTCATTCAAATTTATCGGAAGCCGGACAAAACAGAAAATAAATGATGCAGCCCACATATCTGCCTTAAAAAGGGATAGACAGCACCCACACATAGTCAAGCGGTCTGGCGTTTCTGTCTGATTCGCCGCCAACTACGACTAATTCATCCTTCCAGTCCTTTGGAATACAATCCATAAAGCGTTCAATACGCCATTCATCGGCATCCGCAACCAGAAAATCCGTAGAAAAGCAAAGATATACCGTCTGTCCCGATTTATTTTTGGCGATAGGGGCGTAGAAGTGATTTGTTTTTACGATATTGTTTGTATCAATTCCACGCTTGAAGTCGCCCTTATGAATGTAACAATACTTGCATTCTTCACTATGTTTGTGACAGCCACGCCACGGATTCCATATTGCCATAGTTATAACCTCATATTTCTTTAGCCATCGGTCTGCTTTCAGCTGAGAAGTTACCGTCAATCCTGCAAAAAGCAGTTCCTAACATGGCAGCATAAAAGCGGAAAACGATTACAACTTTCCGTTGTTAATGCGATTCATAAATCCTTACTGCTCAGCAGATACAAGGTGAATAGTAGATTCTCTTGCGATGACACGGGACTCTAATTCATACATACATGGCTCAGTGTGATTGCTTAGCGTATTGTTTTACTAGCTGATAGACCAGACTGGCGTTCATATTCTTTGGTGCCGGACATTCAATGACATCGATCAGATCTATCTGGTTGGCAGACAAATATTTCTGAAACCCAGCATATTTCAAAGCAGAAGTAGATTCTTTTGTAGGACCGATATATCCTATTTTTTGAAAACCCATGTTTAGAAAATGTTTGGCAATTTGCTGGCCGCCATTATAATGGGAGATATATACACTGCTAAATCCTTCCATACTGCTTGACAAAAGTAAAATCCTTGGATTTATTACGCAGGATGGTTCAGGCAACAGCCATACAGCCATTCTGGCCCGTACTATGGGAATCCCTGCAATCTCTGGTCTGGGTGATGCGCTAAAAGCGGAGATTGGCGGACGGATGGCCTATATTGACGGGGAAACAGGACAGGTGACAGTTGAGCCGGATGATATCACTTTGGCAGCCTTTCAGGCAAAATACGAAAAACAGCAGGAAATGAAAGAACTGCTGCAGACTATGAAGGGGCAGGAAGACGTGACATTGGATGGGCAGAAAATTATGCTTTACTGCAATATTGGCTCTCCTGAGGATATTGCAGCTGTTTTGTCCAATGATGGGCAGGGAATTGGTTTGTTCCGTTCAGAGTTTTTGTATCTTGCTTCTGATGACTATCCTTCTGAGGAAGATCAGTTCCAAGCATATAAGGAGGCAGCTACTGCTATGGAAGGCAAGAGGGTGGTCATCCGTACTTTAGACATTGGTGCAGATAAGCAGGTAGGCTATTTCGAACTCCAAAAAGAAGAAAATCCTGCATTGGGTGTGCGTGCTATCCGAATCTGCTTGAATCGGCCTGAAGTATTCCGCACACAGCTGCGTGCCTTGTACCGTGCTTCTGCTTATGGGAAGGTTGCAATTATGTTTCCAATGATTACCTCTGTATGGGAAGTGAAAGAATGTAAACGGGCATGTCAAAAAGTAATGGCTGAATTAGATGCTGAGGGCATTCCATACCGGAAAGACACAGAAATCGGCATTATGATAGAGACGCCAGCTTCTATTCTGGTTGCAGAGGAACTGGCAAAAGAGGTTGACTTTTTCTCTGTTGGAACAAATGACCTGACACAGTATACCCTGGCATGTGACCGACAGGCTAATGATCTTGGAAAGTTCTTTGATCCGCATCATCCGGCGGTTCTGCGGGCATTGAAGATTGCTGTGGATGCTGCACATAAAGCGGGCATTTGGATCGGCATCTGTGGGGAGTTAGGAGCGGATCTGTCACTATTGGAAACTTTTCTGGCTATTGGAATTGACGAATTGTCAGTATCGCCAACTTCTGTACTGCCGCTGCGGGCTCAAATCCGTAAATCCATTGCCAAAACATGTACTTTGGAATTATTGGAGTGCTGAATGTAAGTAAGAGGAGAAGGGTAACAGATAAATAGAAATAGATAATAGGGGTGCTTTGGCACTCCTATTTTGTTAGTGCTTCAGACCGCCACCTTTTTACGGCGCGCCCAGCGGGCGCACGTTTTAACGGGTATAATTATTTTTTAACTGGAATGATTACTGGGAGATATGAGATAAGATACATTCCATCTGACAGTCGTACGGTTCTTTCTCAACATGCGTCTGGTTGTATTCCTTGGCCTCCACGCATCCCATATTTTTATAAAACTCCTGACTTTCTACTGCTGAATGAGCTGAAATGTAAAGCTTTTTTGCTGAATGCTCTTTAGCCCATAACTTTGCTGCATTAAAAAGCACTTTGCCAATTCCATGCCTTCGCATATCTTCTGAAACATATATATTTGTCAAATCAAGATATTGCTGTGACAAGCCGAATAAATTGCTTTCCACTGAGACAATTCCTTTGAGCTGATTTTCATAAAATGCGGCATAAACAAACCCGCCAGAACGAACCGTCCCCTGTAAATTTAAAATCAATTCTTTATATTCATCTTCCGTCCAATCATCAATAAAAGGATCAGATTCAATAAACCACTTTCCATTGTGTCTGCGCCAGCATTTTGTGACAACTTGATGACGGATAAAATAACGGAATAGTTCTCTGTTAATTTCATTTTCCAATAGATTTCTATATGTAATCATCGTTTTCTCCCTGACAAAATTCCGGTTTATCTACTAACTGCATTATCTTTCCTTTATTTTCAAAGCTTTGCGGTATGCCCAAACTCAAAATATGTACCCTTTTCCCTTATTTTTGTCCTTATTGGCAAATTACAAGGGAAAGTTTTTGATCTTCAGTTTTCATTTCTTAATTTATTCCCACAACCTTATCCAAGAGTTTTGCGGAATCTCGTTTAGCCTCCCTTCAGCGTGTGCATAGACATTCATGGTTGTGCTTGCGTCCGAATGTCTTGCGCACCTCGTTTGATAACAGGTTCGTCGTGTAAGTATGCCCTTAATACATTTCTGCGTATGTGATTCATTGAACAGACAGGGCAGTCGAAACAGATAGAATGCTTTCTGCAAATAAGGATACCATAAAATTGGCTTTCCTTCTATACCGATTCAAAATCTTCCTCTGATAAAAGACTGGAAAGTCTTGAAGCAGCGAAATCAGGGTTTTTAGAGGAGAGCCACACTATGTTGCTCATGTCATTAAAGGCATTTACGGTGTGTGTAATATATACCATATCAGAACCATTATTGCAATATGCAAGTAAAAACGATATTCAAAATCACATAACGCTTGGCAGGTAAATAATAAATATCATCATGGACGGATTGTGCTGGTTTTCATGCCTTATGCAGTGGCAGACATCAAAAGGCGAAGTTTCCTCTGTGTTTGAAGATAACAGGAATGAAGG
>CANDJR010000013.1 GCA_947385105.1 uncultured Eubacterium sp. | reverse complement strand
AAATCATAGTCGAAATTATTCTCAAAAAAGTCTTTATAATCATCTTCATAATAGTCTTCAAAATCTTGGTATTGCATCTCGCGGTAAAAATTCTGCAGCGGACTCCACACTAATGCAAGCATGATAATAAACAAGATGACCGATATTGCCGAAGTCACAATGCCTAAAATACTAAATACGCGGCCTTCTTGATTTTTGCTTAACTGCAGCACGCCAAATATCACGGCTGCAATTGCCAGCGGTATATTGATACACGTACAAAAAAGTACAATGGATAAAATACCCAGTATCATAGATATAATTCCAAATCCGCTGCCAGTATACTGGCCTGTTGGACGGTATTGATGATACTGCTGATAACCGTCTGTATTGGTTTGTCCATATTGCTGGTACTGCTGATAACCATTTGTGTTGGTTTGATTGTACTGCTGGTAATGATTGGTATCATTTTGGTTATACTGCTGGTAACCGTTTGTATTGGTTTGATTGTACTGCTGATAACCATTTGTATTAGCTTGATTGTACTGCTGGTAACTATTTGTATTGGTTTGGTTATACTGATTGTAAGGATTAGCGGTATCTTGGTTGTACTGCTGGTTACTGTCACCGGAGCTGTTTGACTCTGCCTGATAATAGTTTCCTGATGCCTGCTGCTGGCTATACGTTTGATTCTGGTTTCCGTAGTAATAGTTGTCTGACTGCTGCCCGCTTGTCTGGCTGTCAGAATGTTCTTCATACGTATAACCTGATGCCTGCTGCTGATCCCCGATTGGACTGTCCCTGTTTTCCTGATTTTCTTGCATACCTTCTCACCTCTTTCTTAACATTTGTCTATTTTGGATGATCTTCCTCTATCATTTATTTCTATTGATTTATTTCTATTGATTTAATTCTATTGAACTATTTTTATTGATCCGCTATATTTTGTCAATCCCTGCCATAAATATCTCTTGTATAGACTTTATGAGCGACATCTTCTAATTCCTTGAAAAACCGATTTGCTACAATAACATCCGACCTGCGCTTAAATTCCGCAATGTCTTTTACAACCTCGCTGCCAAAAAATAAACTGTCTGCATACAGTGCAGGCTCGTAGACAATGACAGTTGCACCTTTTGCTTTGATGCGCTTCATAACACCTTGGATAGAACTTTGGCGGAAGTTATCTGAATTTACCTTCATCGTCAGCCGATAAATGCCGATGATGCATTGATTGCCCGGCACGCCGTCTCTGCCTATGCTGCTGTCTTCCCCAAAATAGCCGGCCATACTTAAAATCTGCTCAGCTACAAAATCTTTGCGTGTACGGTTAGATGCTACTATTGCTTCTATTAAATTTTCTGGTATGTTCTGATAATTTGCTAACAGCTGCTTTGTATCTTTGGGCAGGCAATATCCGCCATATCCAAAAGACGGATTGTTGTAATGCCCTCCGATTCTTGGATCTAGACATACACCTTCAATCATATGCTTTGTGTT
This sequence comes from uncultured Eubacterium sp., assembly GCA_947385105.1. Taxonomy (GTDB): domain Bacteria; phylum Bacillota; class Clostridia; order Lachnospirales; family Lachnospiraceae; genus Eubacterium_J. The sequence goes on along the minus strand of CANDJR010000013.1, from coordinate 27,317 downwards.
CAGTCCGCGCACTTCTGCATAGGTATCAAGTTCATTAAAAAAAGATACGCGCAGTGCCAAATAAGTATTTGCAAACAACTTTACAGCTTCTGCTTCTGTCGGTTCCATATAGAGTACAGGCACATCTTTGCAAAGCGCGCCCTCTTGCAGCAATGCTGCAAATACTTTTGCTGCCTCTTTGACTCTTGGCTCATTCGCCAGACTGCCTACAATAATCCTGGAAGGATACAGATTATCGTATAATGCATGTCCTTCCCGTAAAAATTCGGGAGAAAACAAAATCCGGTCTGTATGGTATGTTTCACTCATTTCCTGTGTAAAGCCAACTGGAACTGTTGATTTTATGACAATGACTGCTTTGGTACTGACTTCCAATACCGTTTGTATCACTTTCTCAACAGAAAAAGTATCAAAATAATTACATCTTGTATCATAATTAGTCGGAGTCGCTACAATGACATAATCTGCATCCTGGTACGCTTTCCTGCTGTCTGTTGTCGCGGCTAGCCTGAGTGTTTTTTTTGCAAAATACTCTGTAATTTCCTGATCATAAATCGGTGATTTGCGCTGGTTAATGAGCGCTACTTTTTCCGGTATCGTATCAACTGCCGTCACCTCATGACGCTGCGCCAGTAAAACCGCCAGAGATAATCCTACATATCCAATCCCTGCTACTGCTATTTTCATTGTTTCTTTCTCCATATATCATGATATGTAATATGCAAATACTGCTTTTTACCTAAATACTCTGTTATCATCTGTTTGCCTGTATTTATGATCTTTTATTTATGATCTTCTATTTATGATCTTCTATATTCTTTTCCTCCCACAAGTTTGCTGGGTATCTGCCTTGTGCCGTAAGATTTGAAAATGCCTGTACGACTTTTTCTTTATCTTTTGCATATGTTACCCCAAACCATTTATCCGGCGTAGGCAGCACTTTTACAGATGCCCGGTCTTCCTGCAGCATTTGATCGATAATGGTCGGCAGCAAATATTCGGACTTACTATCACTAAGCCCGCCTTGTTCTAAAAATTCCACAAATTTTTTATCCAATTCATCCAGAAATTCCGGCATCAGTCCCCACATATTCATAGAAACGAGCGTATGATCTGAAAGTATCGCCCCTCCTTCACATGTGATCTGCCCGTTTGCCGTGCGTAAAATATCTCGTGTCTCCTCTACATGCGTTAAGTTCGAATCTGCATCCATTTTACAGATGCCGCGTGTCACTGCCCCATTCTCACTTAATGTATTTCCTATTTCAAATCCTGCCATGCAGTACTCATATTTTGTATCATCATGCTCGCATAAATAACGGTATACACTGCGAAATGCTTCTTTGCCATAATAATCATCTGCATTAATCACTGCAAACGGAACATCTAAAATCTTTTTACACGCTAACACTGCCTGCCCTGTTCCCCATGGCTTGGTACGTTCTGGCGGACATTGAAATCCTTCTGGTAAATCGTCCTTTTCCTGAAATACATATTCGACCGGACAAATCTGTGCTATTCTAGAGCCAATCACTTCTTTGAATTCATCTTCGATCTCTTTGCGTATAATAAAAATTATTTTCGTAAACCCAGCTTCTAAAGCGTCATAAATAGAATAATCGATAATAATTTCCCCCTGCGGTCCTACTTTTTGAAGCTGTTTAATTCCCGCACCATAACGTGACCCTATGCCAGCTGCCATAATTACTAATGCAGTCTCTTTCATAACAACGATATCCTCCTAATCTTTTCCATCTTTACCTATCTTACCATTGAAATTGCGTTTATACAAGAAAAAAGTGTTTGTTGTTTCCTATGTATATTCCCAAAATTATCCAATCCTATACGGCCTGCTTTGCTGCTGCCGCTCTTGATTTATTTCCAGGTAATAGCATAACACAAAATAGGCAAAGCTACAAGTTTTGCCTGCGGATCGTTCTGATAGAATTTATCCAGTACTTCCAAAATTTTTTTTATGGCAATCCGTGTAAAGTTCATTATAATAAAATCTAACAAAAGGATTTGGAGGGAGAATTATGAAGCAAAGCCATCAGTACAGCTCGGTTGAAACAATCATTCAGGAAGTAAAGGAGAAATTAAAGGATGAACAAAAGATATTTGAAATGTTTCAAAACTGCTACCGGAATACCTTAGATACGACAGTGCAAAAAATGTCAGATAGAACAACCTATGTAATTACAGGAGATATTAAAGCCATGTGGCTGAGGGATTCCACAGCACAGCTTCGGCCATATTTAATTGCAGCAAAATATGAATCTGCAATAGCGGATCTTTTGGTAGGCTTATCGAAGCGGCAGTTTTCGTATATTCAAATTGATCCATATGCCAATGCGTTCAATGAACAAAACAACGGAAATTGCTGGGAAAAGGATGATACGGACATGAATGGCTGGGTGTGGGAGCGCAAGTATGAGGTGGATTCTCTTTGCTATCCATTGCAGTTTGCATACCTGATCTGGAAAAATACCGGACGCACAGACCACCTAAACGACGTTTTTCAAGCAGGTGCGAAAAAAATCATAGAGATATTCCGCACAGAGCAATTTCACGAGGAGAAATCCTCCTATTCTTTTATAAGACACAATACCTATTTTACAGATACACTTTCAAGAGAAGGAAAAGGTGCTTTGGTAAAATCAGGGATTGGCATGACCTGGTCAGGCTTTCGTCCCAGTGATGATGCATGTACTTATGGTTATCTTGTGCCGTCTAATATGTTTGCAGTCGTTGTACTCAAATATTTAGAAGAAATTGCGGATGAAATCTTTCATGACACTGCATTGAAAACGAATGCCGCAGCCTTAAGGCAGGAAATTTATGACGCAGTCGAATCTTTCGGCATAACAAAGACAGAGGAATTTGGAACCGTATATGCATACGAAACGGATGGATTTGGACAGTATCATCTCATGGATGATGCAAACGTGCCAAGCCTGCTTTCCATGGAATATCTTGGTTATCCGGCAAAACACAAAGAGACAGCGGAAAATACAAGAAGGTTCATCTTAAGCGAAGCGAATCCATATTATTATGAGGGAAAGAAAGCCGCTGGTATTGGCAGCCCGCATACGCCAACGAAATATATTTGGCATATTGCGCTGGCTATGGAAGGTTTGACTGCAAAATCAAAAGAAAAGAAATTCGAAATCCTCCAAAAGCTTGCGGCAACAGACGGCGGTACAGGCCTTTTGCATGAGGGCTTTCATGCAGATGATGATACGCACTACACAAGAGAATGGTTCTCCTGGGCAAATGCGATGTTTAGTGAACTTGTGCTGGATTATTGCGGATATCAGATACAAATTTAAGCAGATGAATAATCTTCAGCAAAACTAGAATTCTTTGAATTGATATATTTTTTATAGCATAATAAAATGTGTTTATAAGGCAGTTCCATCCTGATATCCATACCAAAGGGGGGGCGGGTGTAATGCATGCGAATGCATACGAATACATACCCTCACAAGGCAGTCCGAGACACCGCGTCTGCTTATGGATGGAGAAAGGGATTTTAAGGAGGAGTATAGAGTATGTTTTTAACAGACAGAAAATTAGAAAGACGCATCAGCGAAATCGAGCAATACAGATACAGAGATGTAATTGGATTAAAATGTTTTGCAGCAATGGACGAAAATCAGGGAGTTGTTAATCCAGAACTTCCAGCATTTCAAGAATGCGAAACCATCGAAGTAGGCCAAACCTGGAAAGGCCGCGACAAGTTTCTCTGGCTGCATAAAGATCTGCAGATTCCGGCTGAATGGAAAGGAAAAAAGGTCGTTGGAATATTCGATTTTGGCAATACTGGCGCTGGAAACAATTCTGGTTTCGAATCTATGATTTATATCAACAAGAAGATGTATCAAGGCGTAGATGTCAATCATAAGGAGGTCTTTTTTGAGGATGCTCTCTGCGGAACAGATGTAGATGTTACATTTCGTCTGTGGTCTGGTTTGGAAGGCGGCGGTATTCCGAAAGAACAGGAGCATCGGATTGCACGGGCAGATCTTGCGTGGCTGGATGAAATCGTAGATGATTTTTACTATATGGCGTCTATGGTATGGCAGACAATCAAAGAGCTGGATGAATCTGATCCTGTCAAACATGAACTTCGCAGAGCGCTGGATAGCGCATGTCATTGTATCGACTGGTCGTATCCAGGCAGCGAGGGATTTTATGAATCCGTACATCAGGCAGACGATGAGTTAAACAAAAGTATTGATTCGATGGATAAGCATTCTATGATCCATGTATATTGTGTAGGACATACTCATATTGATGTGGCATGGCTTTGGCGGTTAAAGCATACAAGAGAAAAATGTTCCCGTTCTTTTTCAACCGTATTTCGTCTGATGGAAATGTATCCGGAATATATTTTTCTGCAGACACAGCCTCAGCTGTACGAATATATGAAAGAAGAATTTCCAGATATCTATGAAAATATTAAGCAGAAGGTACAGGAAGGCCGCTGGGAAGTAGATGGCGCTATGTGGGTAGAAGCTGACTGCAATCTGACAAGCGGTGAATCTCTTACCAGACAGATTCTGATTGGCAGCAAGTTTATCAAAGATGAATTTCAAAAAGATGTAGAGTATCTGTGGCTCCCTGATGTGTTTGGTTATTCATGGGCTCTTCCACAGATTCTGAAAAAAGCTGGAATTAACACCTTTATGACAACAAAAATCAGCTGGAATCAGTATAACCGTATGCCTCACGATACCTTTAAGTGGAAAGGAATCGACGGCAGTGAGGTTTTAACGCATTTTATCACGACACCAGAGCCTTGGAATGAGCCGGATTCATGGTTTTATACTTATAACGGAAAATTGTTTCCAAGAACAGTCAAAGGGATTTGGGATTCCTATAGTGAAAAGCATCTGAACAAAGATCTGCTGCTTGCATTTGGCTTTGGAGATGGCGGCGGCGGTGTAAACCGAGATATGCTGGAATATCGCAGAAGAATCGATAAGATTCCAGGACTCCCAAATTTAAAAATGTCTACTGCAGCAGAATATTTCCGTAAGCTGCATAATACTGTGGAAAATACGAATCAATATGTCCACACATGGGATGGAGAGTTATATCTGGAATATCACCGCGGCACTTACACAAGCCAGGGATATAACAAACGTATGAACCGTAAAATGGAACTGCTGTACCGCAGAGCTGAATGGCTGACCGTAATGGATGCTCTTTTGTCTGGCGATATTAAAAACGCAAAGCAGGAAGAACTTACAAAAGGCTGGAAACATATTTTAACGGATCAGTTCCATGATATTATCCCAGGTTCATCGATCCATGAAGTTTATGAAGATTCCAGAGAGGATTACGCCTATATTGAAAAAATTGCCCGCGGCGTAGAGCAAAGTGCCTATGATGCTGTACTTACGCAAAAGGAAAATACCTATACCGTATTTAATCCGTCTGGCTGGAATATGGATCAGTTGGTTCCGATTCCAAATCATGCAGAAGGTATCTATCGGGATACAGATGGAACGGAATTTATTTCACAAAAAGGACATGGCGTTACCTATGTTGAGGTAAAAAATGTCCCTGCAATGGGTACGAAAACGATTGTATTTGAAGAAACACAAAAAGATGTTCCAAAAGCAGCATTTACAGTAAATGGCAGAGAAATCGATACGCCTTATTATCAGATCTCGCTGAATCAATACGGACAGATTACAAAATTGTTTGATAAAACATACGCCCGTGATGTCATCCTCGAAGGCCAGCGTGGAAATGTACTGCAAGTATTCGAAGATAAACCAATTGATAATGATGCATGGGATATTGATATTTTTTATCAGGAAAAGATGCGCGAGATTATGGATCTCACTACGTTTGAGATTACAGAGATGGGACCGCTCAGCATGAATATCCACATGGAATGGAACTATATGAATTCCTATGTTCGCCAGGATATGATTCTTTACAGCAGTAACAGAAGAATTGATTTTCGGACAAATGTGGATTTCCATGAACAGCATCAGCTTTTGAAAGCTGCATTTCCTGTGGACATCCGGGCAACCTATGGGACATACGATGTACAGTACGGCAATGTAAGACGTCCAAACCATTGGAATACAAGCTGGGATATGGCAAAATTTGAGACAGTCGCACACAGATGGGCAGACCTGTCAGAGCGCAATTATGGTGTAAGTATCCTAAATGACTGCAAATACGGCCATGATATCAAAGACAATGTACTAAGAATTTCACTGCTGCGGGCAGGCACGCAGCCAGATCATCTTCAGGATCAGGGTGAACATCAATTTACCTATTCCCTGCTGCCGCACAAAGGAGACTTTGTAGAAGGATCTGTTGTACAAGAAGCCTTTGCATTAAATGAACCAATGCAGGCAGTCAAAGGAACGAGTACCCTTGCATATGACAGTTTCCTCTCTTTTGATAATGATCAGGTAGAAGTAGACGCCATTAAGAAATCAGAAGATGGAAAGTATATTGTCATCCGTTTCCATGAGTTTGCAGGTTCCAGACAAGAAGTGACCGTGAAGCTTGGATTCCCAAGAAAGGCATGGGCGGAATGTGATTTAAGAGAACGTCCGATTACAGAATTTATGCAAAATGAAATTTGTATGAGTCTTCACGCATATGAAATAAAAACGATACTCATTGAAGTGTAAGTTTATTAAAGTGTAATTTGATTGAAGTAAGATCTTATCATCGTTAAGGGAGGGATACCCGATATGGAAGAATTATTTAACATTGAAAAAGTGTTGGGATTTTGTGAAAAGGTATGCTATTTTTTCGCGATAAATTTCTTGTTTATTATTTCTAATTTTCCAATATTGCTCTTTCTTTTGTTTATCGGCACAGACCAGATTCGGGAATGCCTCCCGCTGTTTCTCTTGTGCCTGGTTCCGATGGCTCCGGCATTATCGGCCGTAATGTATACAATGAATCGTTTGATTCACAAGACAGAAGGAAAGGCATGGAAAGATTATAAGAAGGGTTATTGCTCAGACTTTCTTCAAAAAATAGGGCTTGCCACATGTCAATTGCTTATCATTCTCATGTGCTGGACAAATATAGAATTTTTTACATTGCAATTTCGCGTCTTTCCGCTTACAATTGTATTTATCCTATTATTTGCAGTAGCGGTTCTTGTTACGCCGAACCTCTATATGCTTGCAAGCCGTTACAAAATGAAAAATGTCCAGATAGCTAAAACCGCTGTTACTCTTTTGATTGCAAAACCAGTGTCTACGCTTGGAAATACAGTAGCGCTTGCTATTATTCTTGTAGCATTTGAACTGTCAGCCGGAACAACCGTGCTGTTTATGGGAAGTGTTTATGGATTTCTTGTTATGTTTATGAACCAGAATATCATGCAGGAATTAGAAACTAAATAGGTAACTTTTCAGTTAGATATCATTATTTGAGGGGATGCAGAAGTCAAAATCTGCATTTCCTCTTTGTGCTATTCAAAAGGAGCAAGAGAATGGATATAAAAGGTTCCAGACAATTATATAATAAATTACTGCTTATTTATACATTCATTCTGCTTTGCGTCATATCGGCGCTCGTTATTTATTTTTACAGCAGTACGAAAAATCGTTTTTTAGAACAAAATTTGCGTTATACAAAGATGATGAGCGAATCTGCAGCAACTTATCTGGGAGATTGTTCTGATACTGCAGAATATATTCATCAAGATTTGTATAAGTCGAATATGGAACTAAGAGACGTGCTGCATTATCTGACAGATGAGCCTTCGGCCTATCTGCAATACCGCCTTAATACCTTTATAGAAAATAAAAACAGTGAATACGAAGGCATTGAAAGGTTTTTTGTAGATGCATTTCAGGCATATAGCAGCCTGAACCATGTGATACTTTACAGCTATGAGCGTGATGAAATTACAGAATATACAAGAGATGGAAAAAGATATAAAAGTAACGGCGATTCAGCGTTTAAAAAGATGCTGGAAAAAGGCAATCTGGTTGAAGAAGACAGCTTTTCTTATTTAAAAGAAATACGAGATCCAACAACCATGCAGGTAAAAGGATGTATGATCCTTGGATTTCGAAGCAACAGATTTGAAAGTATTCAGGAATATTATTCCCAAGCGGATTTGATTGTATATAATGAGGCTGGAAGCGCTGTGTTTCAGCCTACAAATAAGCACGAGATTTTTGATCTGATTGAAGCGGATGAGAATGATACTTTAGAACATGTCCTCAATGCTTATGTAGAAAAAATACAGGACGGACAGTATCATGCTGTCAGCTATCTGGAGAAAAACCGAGCGGCCAAAGTGCCGTTATCCATTGTTATTATGATTTTGGCAGTTGGGATCATCGTGCTGATTTTAGGAGAGTTTTTTGTCAGATACCATCTTCAGAAACTTGCAAAAAGGCTGAATCGGATCTTAAGCGCAATGACCCAGGTAATGGATGGAAAATTGGATGTGCACATTCCAGCAGATAAAAACGGCGATGAACTGGATGTTATTTCCAGATATTTTAATGAGATGTGTATCAACTTAGATGAGCATATTAAAAAGCGGTATCTTGCAGAAATTGAACAAAAGAATGCAGAGATGGCAGCGCTTCAAAGCCAGATTAACCCTCATTTTTTATACAATACGCTAGAAGCTATCCGTATGAAAGCTATTTGTAATGGCGACCGTGAAGTAGGGAAAATGCTTTATAGCCTGGCAGTAACATTCCGCGCGCAGATTAAAGAGGCTGATGTGATTACGCTTGCGCAGGAACTGCATTACAGCAAAAAATATATGGAACTTTTTACCTTCCGTTATCAGGATCAGTTTCAGTATGAAGTGGTATGTCCAGAAGCTTATCTGCAGCTGCCCGTCATAAAATTTGTGCTGCAGCCTGTAATCGAAAACTATTTTATACATGGCATCCGTATGAAGGCGCAGGATAATTTTATACGGATTATTGTAGAGAAAGAAGACGACTACCGGATTATTGTGGAAGATAATGGATGGGGAATGACAACCGCAGAAATTAATACAAAGAATGCAGAACTTGAACATGATGTTATGAAAAAGCAAGGTTCTATTGGAATTTCCAACGTAAATCGAAGACTGAAAGCTGTTTATGGCAAAGCATACGGGATTTATATAGAGGCAAGGAAAGGCGGCGGTCTTCGGGTAATCTTAAGATTTAGGCCAGAAGAGTGTGATGAATGGGAAAAGGAGGGCAACATACACCATGAAGAAAGTAATGATCGTAGAAGATGAAGAATTAATTCTGCAGGGAATACGCAATATTCTGGATTGGGAGGCTCTTGGACTTGATGTCGTGCATTTGGCGCATGATGGGGTTGAAGCGCTTCAGATGTGGGAGGCAGAGCCTGTACAGATTGTGGTGACAGATATTAGTATGCCAGAGATGGATGGATTGACGCTTATCCGGAAAATCAGGGAAAAGGAAGAACAGGTATGTTTTATTATTTTAACAGGATATGATGAGTTTAATTATGCCAGAGAAGCCATCCGTCTGGGAGGTGTTGAAAATTACATTTTAAAGCCCATTAATGAGGAAGAACTGGAACGTCAGCTTCGGAAAACCGTACAGAAATTAGATGAACGGGATAAGAAAAAACTTCAGTATATTGATGAAAAAACACAGTGGATGTATTTTTTAAATGGCAAATCAGGAAAAGAAGAATACGGGAAATATGAAAAGATACTGGGACTTGGCAGCGGTCATGAAAATTACTATACGGCTGTCATGAAATGGAATGTAAAGGGACTGAAAGAAACTAAGATAGCGGAAGTACTTGTGGAGTTAAAAAAAGACAGCAGGCTAAAGATTGTACATCTTCCACTCGACAATCTGCTTATGGTTATTGCAGATGATGAAATGAACGAAGACGAGATCTTTGAATACTTTTCAGAACTGCAAAACCGAATAGAAAGCAGTTTTGACATTATGACTTTTATTGGCATAGGTTCCTCCTTTCATAGCATCGATCAGCTCCCAGAAGCTTATAAGAGTGCGCGCAAACTGCAAAAATATTTGATTATTGAAGGGTATGGCAGCTGTATCAGCCAAAGGCAGATCGGAAACAGAAAAACAGAAGCGATTCATATGGATGAAGCGCTGCTACGAAAATATATTCTGAAAAAGGAAAAAGTACTAGCAATTGATTACATAGAGGATTTATTTATTAGTAATATACGAAAGGATGCTTCTGCAGGTTCTTTGTATCAGACGGCAGTAAAGATGGCAGTGCTACTCCAGGATATAAAAAAAGAGTATAAAATCGAATCCGACAGGTTTTATGATCTCACGGAGCTTATTGAAACTATTTTTAGTGCAGATGATATTCATGGTATCAAAACAGCATTTGTTTCTGAAATAACTGAAATTATGGAATGTATGCATGAGGAAAATACCCAGTATACCCCCGTGGTGCGTCAAATTATTGCCGAAGTACAGCAGAATTATCAAGAGGACATGAATTTAAAGACGTTAGCATACAAGTATCACATGAATGCTTCTTATCTTGGGCAGATTTTTCAAAAAGAAGTAGGCTGTTCTTTTGCCCAGTATTTAAGTAATACAAAAAATGGAATTGCAAAAGATCTCATTTTAAATACAAATATGAAAATCAATGATATTGCAAAGCAGGTAGGCTATCCGGATACCAGCTATTTTTACAGAAAGTTCAAACAATGTTATGGTGTAACCCCTGCCTCCCTGCGTGAAATTAAAAAATATTAGAGTGGAAAAAATCGTGAAATAGTGGACATATTATTTCACGATTTTTTTTATATAAATTTTCTATAATTAAATGATAAAATATTCTAGAATTTGTACAATGAACCTAAAAGCTTTCAACTTTCATAAAAAAGTGCACAATGATATAGTAGTTGTAGATCAAAATTCACTGCAAGTTGACGAACCGCTAAGTCAACTTCCAGTACAAAAGGAGGTTTCATAGTGAAAGATAACACAAAAAAGGCCACAAAGCCGAGTGGAAATTTTCTAAGCCGGCTTAAGGCAAACAAGGAGCTGCTTATCTTAAGTATGCCGGGCGCTATCTGGTTCTTATTTTTTGCATACCTGCCGCTATTTGGTATTCTGGTAGCATTTAAGAAATTCCGGCTGTCTGGAGATGGTTTTTTCTACAACTTATTTACAAGTGAAACTGTCTGGTTTGACAACTTCAAGTTTTTGTTTAGCAGCGGCGATGCATGGATCATTGTAAGGAACACCGTGCTTTATAATTTTACCTTTATCATTCTTGGCGTTGCAGTACCAGTCGTACTTGCACTACTGCTGAATGAAATCAAAAACAAAGGTATGATGAAAATCTATCAAAGTTCTATGTTCCTGCCGTACTTCCTATCATGGGTAGTTGTAAGTTACTGCGTATTTGCATTTTTAAATCCAGAAAAAGGATATTTTAATGCAGTGATCCAGCAATTTGGCGGGCAGCCTGTTTCATGGTACACGGAGACAAAATTCTGGCCTTTTATCATCATCTTTATGAGTCAGTGGAAAGGTATGGGATATAATACGGTTGTTTATCTTGCATCCATCTGCGGTATTGACAAGACATTCTATGAAGCAGCCGTTTTGGACGGCGCAACTAAATGGCAGCAAATTAAATATATTACACTGCCGCTTTTAAAACCAGTTATTACAATTCTGCTGATTATGGCTGTCGGAGGTATTTTTAAAGCGGACTTCGGATTGTTCTATCAGCTGCCAAAGAATTCCGGCCCGTTATATCCGGTAACGAACGTACTTGATACATATATTTTCCGCGCGCTGAAAACAAGCGGTGAGATTGGAATGAGTTCTGCAGCAGCATTGTTCCAGTCTACGGTTGGTTTTGTATTAATTATGATCGCGAATAAGATCGTATCAAAGGTAAATAGTGAAAATGCACTGTTTTAGAGAGGGGGATAAGTGTGGCTGACAAAGTAATGTCTAAAAGAAAAATGGAGAAAAGGTTAAAGAAAATAGAGGCAGAGGAATGCAGCTATAACCAGATCAAAACACCGACTAATATTTTGTTTAATATCATCCTGGCTGTATTGTCTTTTATTTGCGTCATTCCATTTATCTTTGTCATCATCATTTCTTTTACAGATGAAAACTCACTGGCTATGAACGGATATCGCTTTATTCCAGAGAAGTTAAGTTTCTATGCTTATGAATATATTATAAGCGCAGGGGAAAATATTCTGAAAAGTTACGGTGTGACAATTTTTATCACGATCGCTGGTACTATTATTGGGTTATTATTGACTGGTACTTATGCATATGCGTTATCCAGAAAAACATACGCATACCGCAAATTTTTTACAACTGTCATCACAATTCCAATGCTCTTTAGCGGCGGTATGATTGCAAATTACTTAATTGTTACAAAGGTACTGATGTTAAAGGATTCTCTTTGGGCACTGATTTTACCGCTTTGTCTGAACTCATTTAACATCATTGTACTTCGGACATTTTTTAAAACAAGTATTCCAGATGCTGTAATCGAATCAGCCAAAATTGACGGAGCGTCCGAGATGCGGCTATTCTTCCAGATCGTAATTCCAATGGCCCTCCCAGGACTTGCAACCATCGGTCTGTTCTTAACATTGGGATACTGGAATGACTGGTTTAATGCTATGATGTATATGGATAATAAAGATCTGATTCCATTACAGTATTTGCTCATCCAAATCGAAAGCTCGATTGACTGGCTTGCAAATAATAAAGCTACGATGGGCGTTGACGGAATCACAGCGGCAGCAAATATGCCAAAAGAAACGATTAAGATGGCAATCGTCGTGATTTCTACTTTACCAATTATTTTTGCTTATCCATTTTTCCAAAGATATTTCGTAAATGGATTGACGGTAGGCGCAGTAAAAGAGTAAAATGAAAAAGGAGAATAAAATTATGAAGTATAAAATGTTAAAAAGATTTGCAGTGGCTGGTCTTGCAGCGGTTATGACAGCGAGTCTGCTGACTGGATGCGGAAAGAAAAAAACGGAAACGAATGCGAGCGGCGATGAAGTGGTAGAACTGACCTGGTGGCAGATTGGCGATGCACAAAAAGATCAGAACAGAGTTCTTGAGAAAGCGAATGAATATATTACGGAAAAGATCGGTGTAAAGCTCAACGTCAATACAGCAGGCTGGGGTGATTATGACCAAAAAATGCAGGTAGTAATCAATACAGGCGATGATTGGGACTTATGTTTCACATGTTCTTGGGCAAATAATTACCTTCAGAATGCAAATAAAGGCGCATTTCTTCAAATTGATGATTATATCAAAGATACAGAAATGTACAAAAATATTGACGAGCGTTTTTGGGAGGCTGCCAAGGTACAGGATAAGACATACGGTGTCCCAAGTGAAAAAGAAATTGGCAGTATGCCAATGTGGGTATTTACCAAGGAATATGTTGATAAATATGACGTCCCTGTAGATGAAATACATAGCCTGGAAGATTTAGAGCCATGGCTTGACCTTATCAAAGAAAATGAACCAGATGTAGTGCCAATGTATCTCACAAGCAGCTATTCTGCTCCAATCTACATGGACTTGATTCAGGATCCAGTAGGTATCGAATATGGTGATGAATCTCTGACTGTTCAGAATTTATTTGAGACAGAAAAGATGAAATCTACTCTGGATACTATGCGCAAATATTATTTGGCAGGTTATATTAATAAAGATGCTGCTACAGCATCAGACGACAAGTCTATCAAGCGTTTTGTAACAAAAGGCGACGGACAGCCATACGCTGAACTGGTATGGGGAAAAGATCTTGGATATGAAGTAGTAGCAACTCCAATTATGGATACTTATGTAACAAATCTGTCTGCACGCGGCGCTCTGACTGCAATTAATGCCCAGACAAAGCATCCGGAAAAGGCAGTAGAACTTTTGAACCTGATTAACACAGATGAGTATCTTAGAAATCTGCTGAATTATGGTATTGAAGGGGAACACTGGGATAAAGTTGAAGTTCCGGCTGATGAAGCAACAGCAGCTGAAGGAAAACCATATGTATACGAAAATAAGATTAAATTAAACGAAGAAACAAGAAAGAATTATTCTGTATCGTACTGGGTACAGGGCGGATTATTTAATACTTATGTATTGGAAAATGAACCGGTTGACAAATGGGCAACTTTCAAAGAATTTAACGATTCCTCAGTTGCAGCGCCATCCTTTGGATTTGATTTCAATATTGAGCCAGTTAGCACAGAGGTAGCAGGATTTGGAAACGTAATGGATGAGTTTGGAAAATCTCTGTATACAGGAAGTGTTGATCCAGAAGAATATTTACCAAAACTTCAGGAAAAATTAAAAGCAACAGGTATTGATAAAGTCATCGAAGAAATGCAAAAACAGATTGACGAATGGAAGGCAACAAAATAAACGTGAAATAAATAATCAAATAAATATGCAAGAAAAGGCAGTTCTTAGGTCAGATTTATAGAAAGAACTGCCTTTCTTATCAGAAACGGAGAAGAAATAGAAAAGCTGGAAGTATGTGAGAATTTATTGATAGGAAGGTGTTAACGAGTGGATAAAAAAACGTTGCTTAGTTTTGTCGGAAGTATCCAGCAGGTCATGCATGTCCGTCCAGTGACCTATGAAGAAGGCAGATCCAGAGGCATGAAGGCATACGAGGTAAAAAATGGTCCCCTGCAATTTACTGTACTTGCAGATAAATGTTTGGATATTGCAGATGTTTCCTTTTTGGGCCATAATATCAACTTCTTATCGAAACCGGGCTTAATGGGGCGCAATCATTTTGATACCAACGGGTCAGAAGCACAGCGCAGTATTATGGGCGGGATGTTGTTTACCTGCGGCCTTGAGAATATTTGCGCACCATGCAATATAGACGGTAAGGATTATCCTATGCATGGAAGAATTCGCACCACACCTGCAGATCATGTATGTGCAGATGCCTGCTGGGAAGGAGATCAGTATACCATCACGCTGTCGGGAGAAATGCGGGAGGCGGAACTTTTTGGAGAAAATCTTGTACTTCGCAGAAAGATTACAACAGCGTACGGACAGAACCGCATTTGTATTGAGGACGAGATTACAAATGAAGGATTTCGCCCAGAGCCTATGATGCTGTTGTATCATATGAATGTCGGATATCCGTTTCTATGTGAAGATTCTGAGATTATAATCCCTACCAGAAAAGTAACACCGAGAGATGAAACGGCAGCCGCTCATATAGAAAACTGGAATAAAATGGAACCGCCAAAGGACAACGAACCAGAATCTGTATTCCTGCATGATATGGCAGCTGACCAGGAAGGAAATACATTTGCGGCAATTGTCAACAGTGTGTTGGGAATTGGATTAAAAATAGAATATAACTGCAAGGAACTTCCGTATTTTATGCAGTGGAAATCGATTGCATCCGGAGACTATGTCGTAGGGCTGGAACCTGCGAACTCTAGTGTTTATGGGAAACCATATCATAAAAAGGAAAACAGCCTTCATATGATAGAACCGTTTGCTACAGAGAAAAAGCGGATCGTATTGACCTTTCTAACAGGCGACAAGCTGCGTCAGGTTAAAGAAGATAAGGAAAGTCTTCGAAACTGTAATGACGCAAAATAAGGTAATTGATGCATCTAACAAAGCATGTTGTATAAAAAATAAATGCAGAAAAAGCAGAAAAAAGTACATATTCGCAAAGAAAACAGGCATATAAAAGGAAATAAAAAAGGAGAAGAAAATGAAACGTTCAAAAATTAATGCAGAGATTAAACATATGGAAGAAATGATAAAAGCGCATGGTTTTGAGATTCCGCCATTTTGTAAATGGTCTGCCAAAGACTGGGAGACAAAGGGTGCCGAATACAATGAAATTCGGGATAATATGCTTGGATGGGATATTACAGACTATGGTCTTGGCAAATTCGATGAAGTAGGATTTTCTCTTATTACGATTCGCAACGGAAACCTGAAAATCGATAAATATACAAAGACTTATGCAGAAAAGCTTCTTCTTGTAAAAGAAGGACAGATGGCGCCTATGCATTTTCACTGGAACAAAATGGAAGATATTATTAACAGAGGCGGCGGCAATGTGCTTATTACTGTTTATAATTCTACAAAAGACGGAGAATTTGCAGACACAGATGTTGTTGTAAATTGTGATGGACGTGAATTTACGGTTCCTGCAGGTACAAAGGTAAAATTAACACCAGGAGAAAGTATTACTATTTATCCATATATGTACCATGACTTCCATGTAGAAGACGGCAGCGGCGACGTGCTGCTTGGAGAAGTATCTATGTGTAATGATGATGAACACGATAATCGTTTTTATGAACCGATTGGACGTTTCCCGGAAATTGAAGAAGATGAGGAACCATATCGCTTATTATGCAATGAGTACCCTAAAGCAGAGTAAGCGATTCATATCCGTATTTTCGAAATAAGAAACAAATTTTCAAATATGAGGAGGAGAGCAAATGATACAACAGACATTGAATGGCAACTGGAGGATGCGGTGCATTGGTGACGCCTATCAGCCGGCAGTCGTTCCCGGAACAGTTTATACAGATTTGCTTCGTAATGGAACTATGGAAGACCCGTTTTGGAAAGATAACGAAATTCGTGCTCTCCCCTTGTTGGAGAAAGATTATGAATATGAAGTATGCTTTGACTTAAAGAAAGAGTTACTGGCACAAGATAAAATACTCCTCCACTTTGACGGATTAGATACGATTGCTGACATTTCTCTGAATCAAAAGCAGATTGGAAAAGCATTTAATATGCACCGCATTTGGGAATACGATGTTACACAAATCGTACAAGAAAAAGGAAATGTACTGCAAGTCACTCTGCACTCTCCACTAAAATTCATAAAACAAGAATTTTCAAAATGCAGGACAATGGGCTCAGAAGATGCTATGGACGGCTTTGTGCATATACGTAAAGCGCATTGTATGTTTGGCTGGGACTGGGGCGCACATTTGCCGGATGCAGGAATTTTCCGCAATGTATCGCTTATCGGGATCAAATATGCAAGACTTGATAGTGTTTATATCAGACAGGAGCATTTTGAAGATCAGGTTGCCCTGCACCTTCAGGTAGAAAACACAACTGTTTTAGAACCAACTATCTTAGAAACAACTGTCTTAGAAACAGCAGATTTATCTTATACAGTAGAAATTACAGCGCCGGATGGAAAAACGCAGCGCTATGAGAACTCTCCAAAAGAAATTCGTATCGACCATCCAATGCTTTGGTGGCCAAATGGCTATGGGCAGCAGCCTCTTTACACTGTGAAAGTGGAATTATATGCAGACGGAGATTGCATTGATATTTGGGAAAAAAGGATCGGTCTTCGGACATTAACGATGAAAATAGAGAAGGATACATGGGGCGAATGCTTTGCGCATGAAGTAAATGGCGTCGCCATCTTTGCCATGGGAGCCGATTATATCCCGGAGGATCATCTGCTTGGAAGAGTCACGCCAGAAACGACGCGAAAACTTTTAGAGCAATGTGTTGCGGCAAATTATAACGCAATTCGTGTGTGGGGCGGCGGTTATTATCCAGATGACTGGTTTTATGATATTTGTGATGAGCTTGGCCTTATCGTTTGGCAGGATTTTATGTTTGCCTGCGCTGTATACGAATTGACACCAGAGTTTAAGGCTAATATTCTCCAGGAATTTATTGACAATATCAAACGTCTGCGGCACCATGCTTCTCTGGGGCTTTGGTGCGGCAACAACGAGATGGAGATGTTTGTGGAAGAAGGCCATCACTGGGTTACAAAAAAGACAGAAGTTCGCGATTATGTCATTATGTATGAACAGTTGATTCCAGAAGTTTTGCAAAAATATGATCCACAAACCTTTTATTGGCCGGCAAGTCCTTCCTCCGGAGGAGCTTTTGACGAACCAAACAGTCCAGACAGAGGAGATGTCCACTACTGGAAGGTATGGCACGGAAACAGGCCATTTTCCGAATACCGCAAGTATTTCTTCCGCTATGCTTCTGAATTTGGGTTTCAGTCCTTTCCGAGTAAGCGGACGATCGAAACATTTACCGATGACCCAAAGGATATGAACATCTTTTCTTATATTATGGAAAAACACCAGCGGCAATATGGCGCAAACGGCAAGATTATGAATTATATGCAGCAGACGTATTTGTATCCTGCGGATTTTGAAACTGTCATTTATGCCTCACAGCTTTTGCAGGCAGACGCAATCAGATATGGCGTAGAGCATTTCAGAAGGAACAGAGGGCGATGCATGGGCGCAATTGTATGGCAGCTAAATGACTGCTGGCCGGTTGTTTCCTGGTCTTCGATTGATTACTGCGGACGGTGGAAGGCTTTGCATTATGCAGAGAAACGTTTCTTTGCGCCGCTTATGATTTCCTGTCAAGAGGAAGGAATGATGACGCAGGAAGCGGACATGAACCGTGAACATTTTGTATTTGAAAAGTCCATTCAGCTGAATGTAGCGAATGAGACTCGAAAGGAACAGTGCGTACAAGTCTCCTGGGCACTGCGGAACGCAAAGGCAGAGGTATTACGCGATGGAGGTACTAAAGAACTAACTGTGCCTGCACTTTCCAGTATGTGGCTTGATAAGGTATTGCTGCCAGATATTGATATTTTTTCTGAGTATGTCAGTTATGAATTACGGCAGGATGGAAACGTCCTATCAGAAGGAACCGTTATTTTTTCATATCCGAAATATTTCAGATATGAAAATCCGCAGCTGTCTTATCGTGTAGAAGGGGATGCGATTTTTGTATCAGCAGATACTTATGCAAAAAGTGTAGAGATACAAAACGCAGCGCAGGATCTTATTCTTTCAGATAATTATTTTGACCTAAACGGTGATGAAAAATGTGTAAAAATTCTTTCTGGTGAAGCAAAAGACATCCGATTGAAAAGTGTATATGATATCCGATAGTCAGAAATAGGGACATGTGCCCAAGCTTGTGACGTCGATAAAAACTCCATAAACAACAGAAAAGATATATCTTCTCCTGCAGGCAGTTTGCCAAAGCCCTTCAGCAGGTCAGAAGATATATTTTTTTCTTTCAAAAACAGCAGCAAAGTAATACCGTATCATTCGAATCTATATTGACAACACGCTTTGTAAATACTATAGTAAATTTATAAATTCCTTTGTTTTTGTTTGAAATTTGTAATTTTTTTTCGTTTTTAATTGAAATTTGTACTTGTTATGTTTCTTTCAAAATTTGGATTTTTAATGTTTATCTGTAATTTTTTTTTGCATTTTTTATTTTCAAGTGTTTATTACATATTTTGATTTTTATTTCAGATATTTATTTGAAATTTGGTTTTAGATTTTGGTTCAGATTTTGAGTTGAGATTTTAATATCTGATGTTGATTACGTTTTTATTTGAGATTTTTATTACGTATTTTTGAAATTTTTATTTAAAAGGATACTATGGGAGGAGCATCTTATGGGAATTCAGCAAAAGTGGGCACAATATGAGCATCAAACTATATTTAATTATGCAATCCTCCCACAAGAAATTCAAAACAAAGGGAAAACGATTACGTTTCAGCCAAAACAATTTATCGTTTCGCGCGGCGATTTTCTTCGTTACGTGTACTTTATTAAAAATGGCTCTGCTATGGGAACTCGTAATTATGCGGATGGAAATGAATACAACTACTTTTTAATTGATCAGCAAAATGGAAATATCGGATTGTTGGAATTATTCGCACGGGAACCCGAATATATTGCTTCTATTTTATGTACAACAGAAGTGACTGCTATCCGTTTGGATGCAGAACTCATTTATGATTATGTCATCAAAAATCCGGAAATGCTGCGCCGCTGTATTACTCTGATTGCTAAGGATCTCTACCAGCGTTCTGCCAATGACGGACGATTTTATTATCTGGATGGAATCAACCGTGTCAGGCACTATTTTGTCGATTATTATCATGAACATTTAAAAGACCCTAAGAAAAAAGTGACTGTTTATGCAGAATACCGGGATATTGCTGCCAGTGTAGGTGTCAGTATCCGAACTGTTGGAAGAAGCATCCGTCAATTAAAAGAAAAAGGCGAAATCCAGTCAAGCGGAAAAAAAGTTATTATCGATGCCGATAACTATGCCTTATTATTATCTTCCCTGAATTTGTCATAATGTTTCTTTCCCTCAAAGAACAAAAGTTATACGATTTTTGCATTACTGAGTGTAAAGAGGCCGGAAACGGCTTCTTTTTTATCGCTATTTTTTTACAGAAAAGGACATCTGTCCTTTCCTGTTTTCGATTTCAGGCGCTATAATCAAAATACAATTTGAACAAAAATATTTTTGTTATTAATAGTAAAGGAGGCAAAATGACGAAGTGTCCAACAAAAAAATATTAATTGACACGGATCTAGGCGATGATATTGATGATTCCGCAGCTCTTATCATGGCACTAAACGCACCAGAACTGGAAATCGTAGGCATCTCAACCGTCTATTTAGATACGGTAAAAAGGGCGGAGATGGTACTGGAATTATGCAGTAAATATGATAGAGAAACGATTCCTGTTTGTGCTGGTTTTGGATGTCCGATTATCGAGCGATTTAATCTGAATACGCCGCCAATCCAATATGAAATTCTGGAAAAGGACAGAAAAAACCAGATCGTAAGTGACTGTGATGGTGCAGATTTTATTTTACAAAAAGTGAAGGAACATCCGGATCTGACCATCGTAGAAATGGGCTGTATGACTAATCTTGCCATAGCTTTTTACCGCGAGCCGGAATTAATGAAAAAAGTACCTATCCTTGCCATGGGTGGCACTTTTTCCAGTAGTTTCCCAGAGTGGAATATCAAATGCGATCCAGAAGCTGCAAGAATTGTTATGGATTTTGCCGAACATCTGCAAATGTTTGGTCTGGATGTAACAAAATATTGCCAGATACCAGATACACTCATGGAAACACTCTGTGCAAAGGACAGCGAAAGGATGCAGTATTATAAAAAAGGTATCCAGCTTTTCCGTAAAAAAATGGGATACGCCTACACTTTTCATGATGTATTGCTTATCGCATATTTATTAGATCCAACTGTTGCTGAAATGGAGCAAAATGATTTTTCGATCGAACTGTCCGGAACACATACAAGAGGTTCGGTTATTTTTAAAACAAATGCATATGATCTACATACAACGGTGCAAAAAGACTTTTATTTTGCAAAATCTATGGATGTGGAAAAGTTTCGTTCGATCGTACAAAGGTACTTTTTGTAATCAAATTACTTTTTGCAATCAAATTACTTTTTGTAACATGATAGTTTAACAACACTATCAAATGCTCTTTTTAAACATTACTTTTTGCAAAATAATTTTATTATCTATAGTTGAAATATTAGCTTTACATTGATCTTAGAGAAATTATTAATTTTAGTTTTAAGGATATTTTATTTGGAAATTGTTTTTAGAAAATTATTTTTAGAGAATAACATTTTTATAAAAAATTATTTTTAATTTTAATTAAGGAGAAAAATTATGAAAAAGAAAATCGTTTTATTGGCATTATGTATGACAATCGGTACCATTTTTACAGGCTGTGCAGCCCCAGAACCAGAAGATTCCCCTTCTGAAAATACAGATAATGAAAACTCTGGCGATAAAGATACCGATTCACAAGACTCTGACTCAGAAAACTCTGATGGTGAAAGCTCTGATAAAGATGCAAAAGACTTTAAAGTTGCTCTCATGATTCCTGGCAGCCTTGGTGATAAATCATTTTTTGATGCATCTTATGAAGCAGTTGGGCTGTTAGAAGAAGAATACGGTATGGATGTAGATTATGTCGAATGCGGCACAGATTCATCCAAATACTATCCGGCTTATGTGGATTTGTGCGAGGGTGAATATGATTTGATTTTAACTGTTTCCAGTAACGGAGACGATGCCTTAACCCAGATTGCAGAAGAATACCCAGATCAAAAATTTATTAATTTAGATGGCGAAATGGATGAAATCCCGTCCAATGTGTATATTATTGCACCAAAAAATAATGAAATGAGTTATCTTGCAGGAGCAGTTGCTGCTTTAAAAGCACAAGAGCTGAAAGAGGATACGATCGGTTTTATCGGCGGTATGGACATCCCTGGCATTAATGAATTCCTGGTAGGATATATCGAAGGTGCACAGCAGATTATGCCGGACATTAAAGTGCAAAGCTCCTATGTTGGAAGTTTTCAAGATACTGCAAAAGGCAAAGAAAATGGATTGCTGCTGTATAATTCAGGTATTTCCATTGTATTTACTGCTGCCGGCCAGTCCGGAATCGGCGTACTTGATGCAGCCGTACAGTCTAAAAAATATGCGATTGGCGTAGACTCTGATCAGGCAGCTGCATTAAAAGATTCTCAGCCGGAAATGGCTGAAATTGTAATTACTTCTGCAATTAAAAACATTCCTCAAAATGCTTTAAATATTGTTCAAAAAGCAATGGACGGAGATGTAAACTATGGTGCAAAAGAATATTACGGATTAAAAGAAGGTGCCGTAGGACTTGCAGATAATGAATTTTACCAATCCCTCATGTCACAAGAAGACCGTGATCAAATCGAAGAATTAAAAGAAAAAGTCATCCAAGGAAAACTGACGCTTACGGATACCATTGGGCTCACTACAGATGAGCTGACAAAGATCCGTGACAGTGTACGTCCGTAGCTGTTTGTGCAAAAATAAAGGGGCATGACGCATATGAGTGATTATATATTGGAAATGAAACATATTGCTAAGATCTATGGAAACGGCGTAGTTGCCAATTCAGATGTAAATTTCAACTTAAAAAAAGGCGAAATCCATGCTCTTGTAGGTGAAAATGGAGCTGGAAAGTCTACGTTGATGAAAATCCTCTTTGGAATGGAACAGCCTTCCCGTGGAGAAATTCTTTTGCGTGGGAAAAAAACCGTGTTCTCCGGTTCCAAAGAAGCCATTGCAAGTGGGATCGGCATGGTGCATCAGCACTTTATGTTAGTAGAATCTTTTACCGTTGCACAAAACATTGTACTTGGCATGGAACCAAAAAAGGGCTTGTTTATTGATCATACACAAGCTACCCGCTTCACAGAAGAAATGGGACAAAAGTACAACCTTCCGGTTGATCCAAATGAAATTACAAAAAATCTTCCAGTCGGCCTAAAGCAGAAAGTAGAAATCTTAAAAGCTTTGGCCCGCGGTGCAGAAATTTTAATTTTAGATGAACCGACCGCTGTACTAACCCCTCAGGAAATCGAACAGTTATTTGAAGAATTAGAAGAACTAAAAGCACAGGGGCATACGATTGTTTTTATTTCGCATAAAATTCCAGAAATTAAGCAAATTTGCGACCGTATCACTGTTATGCGCAGCGGAAGGACTATTGACACCTATTTATGCGACGAAGTCAGTGAACAACAGATCTCCAATGCCATTATGGGATGTGAGCTCAACACAACGATTGAGCGTAAGAAAAAAGAATACGGGCCTGCAAATATGCTTGTAAAACATCTCTCCTATACGGATAAAAGCGATGTACAAATTTTAAAAGATATTTCACTTTGTGTCGGAAAAGGGATGGTGTTTGGAATTGCAGGGGTGCAGGGCAACGGTCAGGT
This sequence comes from uncultured Eubacterium sp., assembly GCA_947385105.1. Lineage (GTDB taxonomy): Bacteria > Bacillota > Clostridia > Lachnospirales > Lachnospiraceae > Eubacterium_J. Next base: position 3,686 of record CANDJR010000013.1, on the reverse strand, counting down.
AGAGTTGATTGATATTTTGACAAGAAGGCGGGCTGTGCAAAGCGGTGAAGTCCGGTTTTACGGCAAAGATATCTCCTCGAAAGATCAAAAAAGCATCCGCAAGCTGTCTTTTGGCTATGTGCCGGAAGATCGCTTAGAGCAAGGAGCAGCAGCTTCGATTTCCATTAGTGAAAACATGATTGCCAATGATTTGGAAAGCGATCGTTTCCAAAAACATGGCATGCTGAATTTTAAAAAGATCGACGAATTTGTAACTGGTAATATTAAAAATTATGAAATTCGCTGCGCAGGCGGCACGCAGCCACTAGGTATGCTGTCTGGCGGAAATATGCAAAAAGTAGTCGTTGCCAGGGAATGCGGAAATGCGCCTGGGATTTTAATTGCAGAACAGCCAACCAGAGGTGTTGATGTGGGCGCAGCCCACATCATCCACAAAAAAATTGTCCAGCTGTGTGAGCAGGGGAGCTCTGTGCTGCTTGTATCTGCTGACCTGGCAGAAATCTTAAAGCTTTCAGATGTGCTTGCTGTCATGTATGAAGGGGAAATTGTAGCCTTTTTTGAAAGCACAGAAGGATTAAACGAAGAAAAACTGGGGTTGTATATGCTTGGTATTGAACGGCATACGCCAGAACAGATTGAAAGGGCGGTGACTTGGTGTGAATAGAGAAAAATCATTTAATATCCTGCGTACAGTAACAGCTATGCTGGCTGCCATACTGGTTGCATTTGTGATTATCATTCTAATTAGTGAACAGCCTGTACAGTCTATTTTGGTCTTTTTGTTACAGCCATTTTCCACAGGCCGGTATATCGGAAATATTATAGAAACTGCCATTCCTTTAATTTTCTCCGGCCTTTCCATGGCAATTCTTTTTCAAACGAGTCTGTTCAATTTGGGCGGAGAAGGTGTATACTTTATGGCAGGGATCACAGGCTCAATTGTAGCAATCTGGCTAAAGCTGCCTGTATTTATTTTTCCGCTTGTATGCCTTCTTGTAGGAGCTGGCACTGGTATTATGGTCATGCTCGTTCCAGGTGTTTTACGGGCAAAGTTTAACGCAAATGAAATGGTTACATCACTGATGATGAATAACATCTGCTATGGCGTTGGATGCTATATTCTAAATAATATTATGCGTGATCCAACTGTATCTACGTTAGTGTCTTATAAATACCGTACTGCAGCTATGCTGCCGACGATCCTAAAAGGGACACGCGTACATGTTGGGATTCTCATTGCCATTTTCTGTGCGGTTTGCGTTTATCTGTTTTTATACAAGACGAAGTGGGGACTGCAAGTACGTGCAACTGGTGCGAATGCCAAGTTTGCAAAATTTTCTGGCATGAATGTCACAAAAGTAATTATCCTTGTCCATGTCATTGCCGGAGCAGTCGCAGGCTGCGGCGGAATTGTCGAATGTCTGGGGTTACATAGGCGCTTTGAATGGACTGCACTTCCAGGCTATGGATTTGATGGTGCCATGATTGCTATGCTGGCAAACAATAATCCGCTTGGCGTCATTGGAGCAGCTGTTTTTGTAGCATATCTGCGTGTTGGTGCGGATCTGGTCAACCGTTTTGCGGATGTTCCTACCGAAATGATTGCAATTTTGCAGACGTTAATCATTTTGCTCATTTCAGCTGAAAAGTTTTTACACAAGTATAAGCAGAAATGGATTGAAAAAGACATTCAGATCGGGGAGGTGCAAAATGACGGGGTTCATTAATCTAATTTTTTCAGCAGATTTTGTATATTCGATATTTCGTGTCATGACACCGCTTTTATTTGCCTCTATGGGTGCGGTTATTTCTGATATTGCAGGCGCTCCAAATATTGCTCTGGAAGGCTTAATGCTAATGGCAGCTTTTTCTGGCATGTATTTTAGCTATTTGGCACAAAGTGCAGCAATTGGACTTTTGATGGCAATTTTGACTGCTGTCCTGTTTGCCGGTGTGCTTGCTTTTTTCACCTTGTACTACAAGACAAATATTATTCTGGGCGGTATTGCTTTAAACAGCCTTGCAAGCGGCGGGACGGTATTTTTCCTTTACCTTGTAGCAAATGACAAAGGTACGAGTGTGGCTCTTGCCAGCAAAACACTTCCAAACCTGCATATCCCGATTATTGAAAACATCCCTGTATTGGGAGGGATTCTATCGGGGCACAATATATTAACCTATGTATCTGTTTTGGCAGTGGTGTTTACTTACTTTTTATTAAAGTCCACGGATCTTGGCTACCATATCCGGGCTGTGGGCGAGAAAAAAGCTGCGGCAGAATCCGTCGGCATTAATGCGGCAAAAACGCAGGCAATTGCATTGCTGCTTAGCGGAGTCATGTGTGGATTTGGCGGTGCCTTTATGTCTATGGGATATGTTTCCTGGTTTTCCAGAGACATGCTCAGCAGCCGTGGATGGATCGCACTCGCAGCAGAAGCAATGGGCCGTCAGACAGCACTTGGCTCAGCAGCAGCTTCTTTGTTGTTTGGCGTAGCAGATGCAGTATCCAATGCAGCCGCTGCACAAGGTTTCCCGTCAGATTTAGTAAAAACGATCCCCTATTTAGCAACTTTAGTTGGTCTTACAATTTTCTCAGTAAGAATCTACAGAAAGCAAAAGGAAGTATAGGAGAAAGTATATGCGAATATTATGTTTCGGTTCTTTGAATATTGACTACACGTATCGAGTGGATCATTTTGTCCAAAAAGGCGAAACAATTTCATCCAAGGATTTGCAGATATTCAGCGGGGGCAAAGGATTTAACCAGTCCATTGCCCTGGCAAAATCTGGAATGGAAGTCTATCATGCAGGTGCAATTGGTACGGATGGAATGTTTTTGCTTGAGCAAATGAAACAAGCAGGCGTCCATGCCGAACATGTCCAAGTATTAGATGATGTCCCTACCGGACATGCGATGATACAAAATGACAAAGACGGCGACAACTGCATCCTGCTTTATGGAGGCGCCAACCAGGCAATAACAACTGATCAGGCTGATCATGTGCTTTCTTTTTTTCATGAGGGGGACTATCTTCTTTTGCAAAACGAAATTAACATCACTGCGTACCTCATGCGTAAGGCGCATACGCGCGGTATGAAAATTGCATTGAACCCATCTCCTATGAATGAAAAGATTTTTGATTTGCCATTAGAACTCGTTGACTGCCTGATTCTAAACGAAATCGAAGCAAGCCAGCTACTTGCAAATCAAATCAGCGCCCAGGAAACTGGCGCAGCAATGGCAGGCTACTTAAAGCAGAAATATCCGTCTGCTGCCATCGTACTGACACTGGGTGAAGCGGGATCTGTTTTTTTGGATCAAGAACAGATCTTCCAAAAAATATACGCAGTACATGCAGTTGATACAACTGCAGCTGGAGATACTTTTACCGGGTATTTCCTGGGAACACTATTACAGGGCGGTTCTGTCCCAAAGGCAATGGACCGGGCGGCAAGGGCTTCTGCCATTGCTGTAACAAGACCTGGCGCAGCGCCTTCTATTCCTAGTTTAGAGGAGGTTCTAAGCCAAGAGCTCTCGTGCTTTTCGTAATACTGGTACTGTGTACAAATATCATCTATGTACAAATTGATCTATATATAAATTGATCTATATACAAATTGATCTATATATAAATTGATCTATATATAAATTGATCTATATATAAATTGATCTATATATAAATTGA
>CANDJR010000012.1 GCA_947385105.1 uncultured Eubacterium sp. | reverse complement strand
GGAACTGAAATCTTTTCTGTAAATTTTCCGGAAAAAGAACTGTCTCGCTCTAATGCTTTACGTATATTTTCTTTTGTATCTTCCAAAATATATAACGTACCTGTATGGTCATTTTCCATACATAAAGATAATCTGACTGCTGTTTCTCTTGTAATCCTGCCCGCAGACTCTATGATTAGGCACCCGCCGCTTACTTTTTTCACCAAGACTGCAATATCCTTTTGATTCAAAATATGCGCGTCGATTTTACCGATTTTTTCATTCGGCCTTCCCAATTCAGTTTGCAGTACTTTAATGATTTTCTTGATCAGCTCGGTTTTGCCGCACCTGCTCATACCTTCGACTACAATATTCCCAGACAGCGAATTTTTATCCAGCCGTAAATGGTTTGACACATTTTTTAATAACTGATATATTTGGGATTCAATCCCATCTACTGAAATGTACCATGAAAAAAGCTGTTTTTGTTCTGCAGTTAATTGCTGTGTTTCCTGTGCAAAACCAGCTTCTTTTGCTGCTTCTTGCATATCTTCTTCTGAGATTTCTTCTTCCTCATCAGCTTTTTCAATTTCTTTTGGTTTTGTTATAAAAGATCTGTTTTCTAATGTTGGGTTTTGTATGTTTTGTTTTATGTCTTCTGTTGGCAGTTCATTTTGTGTATGCTCAGTATCATGTTCCAGTGGTTCATTTTGAGATAGATCATCCTGAGCAATTACCCTTCCAGCTGTCTGCGCTTGCGCTACTTGGTCTTGCCATGACTGTTCTTCTGCTGTCTGGCTTGGTACCTGGCCTAGCTGTTCTTCTCCTGCCTCGCTCTGTACCTGGCCTGTCAGCTCTACTTCTGTTTGGTTTTGCTCCACTTGTTCTTGCCATAACAGTTCTTCTGTTGTCTGGCTTGGTACCTGACCTAGCTGTTCTTCTCCTGCCTCGCTCTGTACCTGACCTGTCAGCCTTACTTCTGTTTGGTTCTGCGCCATTTGGCCCTGCCATAGCTGTTCTTCTCCCGCACGCGCTAGTTCTTGATTCTGCGGATATATTTGCCCAAAAGCACTTCCTGCTGTCTGGGCCTGGTTTTGCGCCTGCTGTGAGATGCTATCTGCCTGCTGCTGATCCTGCACTTGCTTTTGCAAATATTCCTGCTCTATCTCTTTTTTAATATCTGCCCAGGATTCCCGCTGTTTGCTTTCTTTTTCTTTAACATATCCATGCAGGGCTCTTGTCTCACCTAAATCGGTCTTTTCTAGTTGTCTAGGACTTAATTGTTCCAGTGGAATATGTCCTGTTTTATGATTAAGACCATATTGTATGTCTTCATTTGTCTGCATAGATTGTATTTGCTCATTATTTAGTTCTGGTGCAGTAGTTTCCTGTTCAGACAATGTATGCTGCTGAACCTGTTTGTTTACAGATATTTGAGAAGCCTCTGGATTCTGTGTAGCATTTACCTGAAAACGTTTCAGCAGCCTGATTTCACTTTCCATTGTTTGCGAATTATCCATAATATCCAGCTCATTTTCAAGTTCAGGCTGCAAATATTCCGTTTGTTTTGTTTGCATTTGTTTTTCTTCCATTGCATCGTTTTGGATATTTTGCGCATAATGCTCGATCAGCCTATGATCTTTTGTATTTTTATAAATTCCTGATGACAGCTCAGGTAATTCCCTCGTGGGATCAGATACCAGGTACTGCTCAGACTGCCTCGCAGTCTTTTCTTGTTCTTCACTTGCATCAGATGCACTCAGTTGATCAATCTGCGCCTGTAAAAGTCTATTCATACCTGCTACAATTTCACCAGCCTTCTCCAAATCATCCTGTATCTCAGATGACTGCACATGATCTAATACTCCAGTACCTTGGAGATATTCCTGCTCCAGCAATTCTTTTGGAGTTACGCCAGCGGTTAGCTGCGGCACAATACTTTGTAAGCGGTCTAATAATATTTCTGCTTCTTGTAACGCCTTTTCCTTTGCAGATTCTAATTTACGTTCATCCGCTTTACGCAGTACTTCCTGTGTCGCCTGTTTCGTTTTTTCCCATTCAGCTAGAACCTCTTCAATGCTCATCGGCTTTTCTGGCTCAATATCTTCCTCCTGTAATACTTCCTCCTGTGCAGGCTGCAGTTGCAGATCATCATGAAATATTTGATTTAAGCTCTTATCTAACTGCCTGTCAATTTCATCATCTAATGCTGCTTCTTCCTGCTGTCTGACAGTCTGTTTCCCTTCTTCTGCTTGTAAAGAAAGATAAGGAATTTCTCCTGCCAGCTTTTTGATATTATCCATAGCGCCAGACACATCCTCTTTATCTGTTGCATGGATAATCTGCTGCATTCCTTTTGCAATCTCACTCTGTAAATTTGCTGTATTAAATTTTCCAGCATTCGTCATAACTGAAGGAATTTGTACTGCTTCATTAATAATTTCTCCAGATTCTAAAAAATCCTCTGGCTTTACCTCTATCACGCCCATGCGGCGCTGACGGAACAGGCGGTATTTCTCCTCCTGTGTTTTCGTTAACGGCTGGTAATGCATTTTTAACTCCAATGCTTTTTCTACATAGACGCCGTCGCCAAACCACAAAATTAATTCATCACAAGCTTCTACGCATTTATCTGGCTGATCATTACGGTGATACAAATAAGCAAGCTCATATGCCCATTCTTCAGAATATTCCTGTTCCTTTAACTCCTCCAGTATATGAATTTGATTTTCATAAGGAAGGCCCTGTGCTGCTGTCATTTTATACTTTAAGACAAACTTTAAATTATCATGCGGTGCAATATCGACGAACTCGTCATAATACTCTTTTGCTTCTTCAAAGTTCTTCGTCTTAATAGCAATTTCTGCCAATCGATATATAATATTTCTGCCAATCGGTGACTTATCATATGCTAATAGGAGAATCTCTTTACTCTCTCCATAGCGCTGCACCTGTTCAAAGATCTCTCCAGCCAACACGAGTGCATTCAAATTACGTATTTTACGCCAATTAATAGTTTCTGCGATTTCCGCTGCTGCTTTATAATTACGCGCATCTACAAGAGCCTTCATCTCATCCACTTTTAGTTTAAACTCGTATTTATCCACGCCCGCCACCATCTATCTGTCAGGGGATGTTCTCATTCGTACTTTCTTTCATTCTATCGTACATCATCCCCGCCGTTTGTATCATACTTAGCATTCATATTCAATGCTAGTTTATCATAGGTAATCGCTCATGTCAAAAAACTCGTTCAATCTACTTTATCTTCTTCTTTCTCCCTTTGTTCTGCCTTTTTACGTAAAGAAGCTGTATGGTCATCTGCGTAAACATCGTACCATAACTGATTGCTTGTTGGATCTACTCCGGTTGCTTCTATATAGACCTCTGTTTCCAGCGGCATAGACTTCTTACGCAGCAAAAAAGTGACGAGTTTTTGTATCATGTAATAAATCACTGCAAATACCGGACAGCCAAATAACATACCGAATACTCCAAACAAGCCGCTTCCGACTAAAATAGCAAACATAACCCAAAAAGATGATAAACCTGTAGAATCCCCTAAAATCTTTGGTCCGATAATGTTTCCATCTACTTGCTGTAAAACTACTACAAAGATAACAAAATAAAGTGCATATAAAGGATCTGAAAGTAAAATCAAAAATGTGCTTGGAATTGCCCCAATAAATGGACCAAAAAATGGTATAATATTTGTAAAACCAACAATCACGCTAACTAACAGCGTGTATGGCATCTGAATAATCGACAACACAATATAGCAGATAATTCCGATAATAAGAGAATCTAACAGTTTTCCTTTGATAAATCCTCCGAAGATATTATTGGTTGTATGGAAAATCTGTATCACCTGGTTTGCTGCACGTGATGGGAGAACGGAAAAAATAATTTTCTTTGACTGTCCTTCAAATCGTTCTTTTTCGCACATCACGTAAATTGAAACGACTAACCCAATGATAATATTTTTTAGCGCATTCAGCATATTAATGACTCCGTTTGTGATAGAAGCAGCATAATCTTTTGCCTGCGGCAAAATCGAATTTCTTAGCCAGTCTTCCAACCAGTCCACAATGGACGTCAAATATGTCTCTATATATGCTGTAATCTCATTATTTCCAAATCGCCATTCGCTCATATGAACGATAAATGAATTTACCTGTGCCGGCAACGTATCGACCAGATGCGAAATATTGCTCACAACCTGCGGGATTACCATAGATAACAATGCTGCAATAACCAAAATAAATACAATCACTGCTAAAATACTTGAAAGTGTTCGAATCAGATGACGGTATTTATTTTTAGTGCCTTTTTTTTCAACTATCTTTAATATGCCGCGCTCAATAAACATCATAATTGGATTCATTAAATATCCAATCGCCAGCCCATACAAAATGGGCTGTGCAATGTTCATAAAACCTCCGATCGCACCTTTAATCGCACTAAACCGGAATAATACGCAAACTACTATGATGCAGCAGCAAAATACGATAAAAACGACCAGTCCAATTGATAAATAGGGACGAATATCCCAGTCTGATTCCGATTCTCGCACTTGATTTTCCGCTGGTTTTTTTTCTGTATTTTCCATATGTTCTGTCATCCCTTTCCAACACACAAGCAAGTTCTATCAATATATCAGATTTCTACCTCTATACTTTTGTAAGTTGCTCACTGCTTAGCGTCGGTTAAAATTGATTAAACAACCTTTTAAAATAATCTCTCTCTCATCCTCAGTCAATTCCCCTAAAGATACATGAAATTCTTTTAATTCACTGTCTGCTACTGCATAACCTGTAATATCGTCTGCTTGGTTTTCAACTGCTTTTCGGATATTTGGGAAAAACAGATAATCACCATTGTGGAACGGCAGCTCTCCTTCTGAAATTAAAAATGGCAGCATGCCCCAGTTAATCAAATTAGAACGATACCGTTTGGTTGCATATTCATGTGCAATATTTGCCCAGCCTCCAAGTACTTTCTGGCAGGAGGCTGCCTGTTCCCGTGCAGAACCGTCTCCTGGCTTTACAGCAAAAATCGTACTTCCGATGCCTGTGTTCTGTTCATTTGCATCTGGGAATTGCTTTAATATGACATTCACAACTTCTTCAAGCTCTGGCAGCGCATCGTACGGATGTCCGCCTTCTTCTCTTACTTTTTCTGCTTTTTGTACTTCTTTTGCTCTCCCCACATAAGCAGGATCTTTTCTGGACAGTGTAAATTCTGCCAGTCCTAATGGATTTGAACGGTAAGAAGACGTCTCTCCAGACGGGATTAATTCGTCTGTTGTTGTAACTGGATCATGGATCTCAGATACAACTTTTAATAACAAATGATCTGTTAATCCAACCATTTTCGGCCAGTCTTTAATATTTGGCCCCATTTTTACTTCTACTGATGTATCAGCTTTGCCATGGCTGTCAAATACCCGGTTTTCATAAATCGTTTGATCAAAAAAGTATTTTGGCTTTGTAAACGCAACGTCCATATCTGTTGCGGCTGTCAAATATCCTTTGTTTGCCGCTGTTGCTGCAATTGAGCGCGCATCCATCAGTGCTACAGATGCGATCTGGCCGCTTTGCACTTTAGAGCCTTCCCGATTCGGGAAATTCCTTGTAGAATGGCGAATAGAAAATCCATTATTGGCAGGTGTATCACCCGCGCCAAAACATGGCCCGCAAAAAGCAGTTTTCATAATTGCGCCGCTTGCCATAATTTTTGCAGCTGCTCCATTACGGACAAGTTCCATATAAATTGGCGTACTTGCTGGATATACACTTAATGTAAATTCATCCGCACCAATGCTTGCTCCTTCTAAAATATCTGCTGCATCGCAAATATTTTCAAAGCCGCCGCCTGCACATCCGGCAATAATGCCTTGATCTACATAAAATCTGCCATTGCGTACTTTTTCTTTTAAGTTCAATTCCACTGCACCATTGAAGCTTACCTGTGCTTTTTTCTCACAGTCATCTAAAATATCCAAAAGGTTTGCATTTAATTCTTCGATTGTATATGCATTGCTTGGGTGGAATGGCATTGCAATCATTGGTTTTATTGTGCTTAAATCCAGCTCAATCATACCATCATAATAAGCTGTTTTTCCTGGCTCTAACAATGCAAATTCATCTTTTCTGCCATGGATCTCATAATACTCTTTTACTTTCTCATCTGTCCTCCAAATCGAAGACAGGCACGTAGTTTCTGTTGTCATGACGTCTACGCCAATTCGCTCATCAACGCTTAACTCCGATACGCCTGGACCTACAAATTCCATGACTTTATTTTTTACATATCCGTTTCCAAATACCGCTTGAATAATTGCAATCGCAATATCCTGCGGCCCTACGCCTTTTTCGAGTTTTCCTGTCAAATAGACGCCGATAACGCCTGGCATATGAATATCATATGTTTGTTCCAATAGCTGCTTTACTAACTCAGGCCCTCCTTCACCCATTGCCATGGTACCCAATGCACCATAGCGGGTATGCGAATCTGAGCCTAAAATCATTTTCCCGCCGCCTGCAAGCATTTCTCTTGCATATTGATGAATAACTGCCTGATGAGGCGGTACATAAATGCCGCCATAGCGTTTTGCACAAGACAATCCAAACATATGGTCATCTTCATTGATTGTCCCTCCAACTGCACACAAGCTGTTATGGCAATTGGTCAATACATAAGGAATCGGAAATTTTTCCAGCCCAGATGCACGTGCAGTCTGTATAATCCCTACGAATGTAATATCGTGTGAAGTTAACTTATCAAATTTGATCTGCAAATTTTCCATATTGCCGGAAGTATTATGCTTTTCTAAGATACGATAAGAAATGGTCTGCTTTTTTGCTTCTGCTGCGCATACGTCCTCTCCTGTCATATTTTTTACCGCTGCAGCTGCGTCTTTGGTATCTTCTATGATCTCAGTGCCATTTACCAAATAAACGCCTTTGTCATATAATTTCATGCTAGTTCCTCCTGATTTATCTAGAAAACAATTTGTTCTTCTGCCATGTAATATATTTTACCATATTTTTGAATAAATTAATCATAGGACTTCTTTTTCCCCATCAACTTATCAAAAAAAGAAGTTTTTTCACGATGCGCAGTGTGCGCCTCTTGATCCAATGCCTCAGATTCTTGTTTCCATTTAAAATATTCAGCGTCTAAATTCACTTTAATCTCATCAGTAATGGCATGGACTCCCTCTCCCTGCATATCCTGCTGTAAAAGACGTTCTTGCTGGCCTATCGTATCTTCTGAGACAAACATATTGCTGTCCTGTATTATTTCACTTTTCTGGTTAGAGAGCATTTGTACAGTCATATCCTCATTTTGTGTTGCATTTTGGTCAATACTTTTTACTGTACTTTGCTGAATTTGATCTTGTATTGGTTCACTGTTTTCACTGCTCCCTGCATTTTGCGGCAAATCAGTATGTGTTATGATTTTTTCACTTGTTTGTATGCCACTTGTTGTTCCTGTTTCATGTAAGACAGTTTGTTGTTTTTCAGACACATCCTTTATAGTTTCATGAATGGAAACACTGTCATTTGTTTCATTTTCTACTGTTTCTTTTTTTACTTCTCTTATTACTTCTTTTTTCAAATCTAAGGCAACTTTTTGAAGTGTAGACGCAATCACACCTTCATCTTCCAAAAGTTCCATTTCATTATCATCTTCTTTTTTTTCATCTAAATAATTGTCTAATGGAATCCCTGCCTTGCGAAAATATTCTTCATTTATTTTAATTTCTGGTTTTATAAGCGGTGTCTTTTCCGCTTTTTTTGCAATTTTTTTTCCGCTTTTTTCTGCTGCTTCCCGCTCAATCTCACGGTTTCGCACCTCAATCATATTCAAATATTTCTCTGTATCTGACAAATACTGCAGCTGGCTTTTTAATTCTGACTGGTTTTCCCGGATTGTCTCTTGTTGCTGCTTTATACTTTTTCCAAATTCACGATACAGTTGGCTAATTGTAATGTTCGCTTCTTCTACAATTCGGTTTAAGTGGTTCAATGCCTCGTCTGTATATAATACTGAAGCTGCATAAATATCTTCTGCCTGCCGGCTGGCGTCCCAGATAATTTTGTCACCTTCTTTTTTATGTTCGCGCAGCGCATGATCCCTGCTTTGCTGCGTTAGCTCATATTCATCCATTATTTCATAGATACTGGCATTGAGTCGATCAATCAAATTGAATAAATCATTTTTACTCACAATAATCTTGTCTGCATCATATACTTCACTTTTGGAAATCATTACATGTATATCCCTTAATACATTTTCAAGTCTATCCTGCGAACTCATCCATTACCTCTTTTCTTATTCCAGATACCGGATCAAGTCCCGATCCGTCTCTACAAGCCCTAAAAAAATTGGATTTTCTCCAGCCTCTTCCAAGATTTCAGATGTCCTGTCAGCGTTTTCCTCTGACACAATCAAAAGCATTCCAATCCCCATGTTAAATGTACACCGCATTTTCTGGCTGTCAATATTACCGTCCTTATGGAGCATTTCATACAAAGGCGGAATGGTATCTAACCTGCGTTTTACGACTGCTCCGCATGACTCATGCAAAAGCAGATGCAGCGCCCGGTCAAGTCCGCCGTGTGCAACCTGTACACAAGATTTCACTTTCATACCAGATTCCAGTAATCGCTGGATACTATCCTGGTACATCCTCGTTGGCCGCAACAGTATCTCCCCTAACGTCGCGCCTAATGTATCATAAAAGACATCCATAGTCCCTTTTGTCAGAAATAATTGCTTTTTTGCCAATACATACCCATTGTTATGCAGCCCGTTCGAAGCCAGGCCAATAATTACATCACCATCCGCCAGACGGTCTAACCCTATTTTTTTCTTATAATCTACAATACCAACAACAAATCCAACCAGCTCATATTGATCAAACGCATATTTATCTGGCAGCTCTATTACATCACTTCCTGCAAACTGGATCTTCGCCTGCCTGCAGCCTTCTGTAATCCCAACTTCCAAAATCTTTATCTTATCCGCCCTCGGCCTTACACAAGAAATATTTGCATAAAAGAACAATGGTTCAGCACCTAATGCTGCCATATCATTTACACAAGCAGCTACACAATCATATCCAATAGATTCTAATTTTCCCATTTCTGATGCAATATTGAGCTTTCCGCTAATACCGTTTGTCTTAGAAACTAATACTGGCTGGCTCATTGTCCGAAAACGATCTAGTAATATTTCATTCTGCAATTTATTGAAACCAAATTTTTCTCTCAAAATACTGCCCCTACTTTCTTAACTTAATTGATACTGCCACATGAATCTTTTGTTTGCTGTATTGGCAATTGTAGGCGGCTATTTCTGATATTCCTATCCATGACATGCTGCCAATTTTATCCCGTATGACTTTATCATTCTTTCTCTCATTCTTTTATTACTCGTTTGATACCGACATGTCTGAACTGCCTAGTTTCTATATTTAATTTTACAAATCCAGACATGTATGGACTGTATGGATAAATGGCTTAAAACAAAATTGATTAAATTTCAATCAATTCATACTGATCGCTGCCAAGGCCAATTTTAACTGCATGTTCGATGCAGGATTTCCATTCTGTATCAGGGTGCGTCATATGGAAATGATCATGTCCCTCTCCATGACAAACATCCTCTTTTAAATTATCACTCAGCACACTTCCTTCTATAACTGGCATCCGGTTAACTGCATCCGCACAAGCTACATCCAATGCAACCGGATCAAACGATGCAAACATGCCGACATCTGGAATAATCGGAATATCATTTTCTGCATGGCAGTCGCAATTCGGTGAAACATCACAAATTAAAGATACGTGAAAGTGTGGTCTGTCTTTACATACTGCAAGGCTATATTCTGCCATTTTGCAGTTCAGTCTCTTTACGGAAGTACCGGATTCTGCTGTAATGACATCTTTTGGACATACAGCAAGGCATCTGCCACAGCCTACGCATTTATCATGATCAATATGTGCTTTTTTATCTTCAATAATTGGTGCACCATGTGCACAAATACGATAACAGCTGCCGCAGCCAATACATCCGTCCACATCTGAAACAATTGGCTTGCCGTCATTATGCATCTCCATCTTACCGGATCTGGAACCGCATCCCATACCAATATTTTTCAATGCGCCGCCAAAACCAGCCATCTCATGCCCTTTGAAATGCGTCAATGACAAAAATACATCTGCATCCATAATCGCTGAACCAATTTTTGCTTCTTTAATATATTCTCCCTCAATAGGCACTAGTGTTTCGTCTGTTCCTTTTAAGCCGTCAGCAATCAATACATGGCATCCTGTCGCATATGGAGTAAATCCATTCATATACGCTGTATCAATATGGTCCAGCGCATTTTTCCTACTCCCGACATACAATGTATTACAATCTGTCAAAAATGGCTTGCCACCGCACTCTTTTACCAAATCTGCCATTACCTTTGCATAATTTGGCCGTAAAAAAGCCAGATTACCATATTCGCCAAAATGAAGTTTAATCGCTGCATACTTATTTTCAAAATCAATGTCTTTCATACCTGCTGTGATCATTAATCTGCGAAGCTTCTGGAGCAGATTTTCATTCAAGCTTGTCTTAAAAGAGGTGTAGTAAACCTTTGATTTGTTCATAATTTTTCTCCTTCTCAATCATGGAATCATCTATTATTTTTGCTGAAAAGTATCACTGAGTAAAAGGGTAAAATTACCACTTATAACAACCTATTGTATCATATTTTTTCATATTACAAAACCGCTAGATGAAAGAAATATATAAATCTTTTATAAATTATAAGAATTTATTACAATACCACAAAAAATTTCTCAGCATACCACTGGCGTTCATACATAAAAAATGACACAGACCGTCATTTTAACTTGTCTGTGTCATCTTTTTGTTTATTTTAGTGTTTTATTTTGTTGCAGATGCTACTGTAAGGTTAGTAGTGAAAGTTTTTGTTCCTGCCTGATCAAATGTAACTGTAAATGTACCAATTGACTTTTCTTGACCTGCTTTATAAGTATCATTTTCAGATGCTCTAGCGTAAACAGTAACAGTAACAGTCTTGTCATAGCAATCCATTGGAATATTGATTGTTGCATTTCCTGTTGTATAACCGCTACTTGAATATGTTGGGCCATTTTCACCTACTTTAGCCTCTGCACGATATTCTACGTTCATAGCGCTGCCAGTAACAACAGCTGGATCTGTCTTTAAGCCGCTTACTGTAAAGGAAATAGAGCCTTTAGTAGTTGTAGCTGCTACAGAAGATCCTGTAATCGTTGTAGATGTAACATCTAAGGTTTGTGTTCCACTTACTTGTGCAGCCGATGAATCAACCTTAAAAGAGTTTACTAATTTATTTGATGTTGATGAGTCAGGATTGCTTGGCTGACTTGGGTTGCTAGGATCCTTTGGAACTTCTGGAGCTGTTACTGTACCAGAGCTGTTAGCGCCTGCAGTACCAACTGTAGAACCATCTGTTGCAGTGATAACGATAGCTACATCTGTCTTATTGTTAATAGCTACGTCAATCTTTGTCTCGCCTTTTTCTATTTTAATAGAGCTGCCTTTTGCAGAAGCTTCTAATACGATAGAAATCTTAGTGCCAGTTACTAATTCAACCTTTACAGTTGCTGTAATATTTGTATCTGTTGCAGACTTGCTTACATTTACAGGTACGTTTTCTGCTGTACCGCCAAGGCTTAAATCTGTCTTGTTATTAACAGTAAGATCTTCAACCTTGCCGTTTACTTCTACATTAGCAGTAGAGTTTGCATCTGTCTGTGCTAAAAGAAGTTTCTTAACAACTGCTTTTACACCTATGATTACGTGTGCCTTAGCTGCTTTAATATTAATTCTGTTGTCTTTACCATTTTCATGCCATGTATCAGTACCAATGGATTCAATTGTAATGCTCTTGAATGTTGCAGCATTTGTAACATCAGATTCTGGAGCTCTTACGATTAAATCAACATCTGCATGAGAACCTTCAGCAATATTGAAGCTTTCCTTATTTACAGTTGAGATTGTAATCTCTTTTATGTTGCTGTCTGCTAAAGCAGCTTCCAACTCAGCCTGTGTAGTTACTGTCTTTTTCGTCTCTACTTCTGGTGTTGGATCTGGACCTGGATCCGGAGTATTAGTACCTGCAACAGTTACTACGCATTTTAAGAGTTTCTTGTTGTTCTTTTTCAGTTTGTTAGTTTTTACTCTAACTCTGATTGTTACTTTGCTAGTTTCTTTCTTTGGTGTCAAAGTTACAGCCTTTGATGTAACCTTTTCTACTTTACAGTATTTTGGTTTTCTTGAAGAAGCGCTTGTAATCTTCCAGCTTTTTGTGTTCTTCTTCAATTTAAGTTTTGCGGTTTCGCCTACTGTCACGGTTTTTGTTTTAGCCATCGACACTGTAGACGCTGCCGATGCTGTAGACGCTGCCGATGCTGCCGATGCTGTCATCATATTCACAGACGACAGCGAGAATGCCATTGCAGCGGATAATGTAACCGCAAGGGCTTTTTTCATGAAATTCCTTTTCATCTTTCTCCTCCTTTTTACTTTACGCCTGTAATTTCACTAGTAACAGGGTAATTGAATTTCGTAGCGTTTTCAGTATACTATAATCTGAAAAAAATTTCAACCACATATTTGAAAAAAAAGTTACCTTTATTTTCCAACAGACACCAGTTTTTTGTATGTTTTCAACGTATATGTTATGCAAAAAACAACGGGTTTGGACGTACTTTTTGATACCTATTTCTGAGCAAAAAAACTCAACATGTACCAGCCTGCACGGTTTTGCATTCCTTATTTTTGATTCGCTGGTTCAATATTAATTGACTTGCCTTTGATCTTTGCCTTTGACATCGCTTTTAATACTTCTCTGCCATATTCCCGCGGTACTTCTACAAAAGTATATTTATCATACATATCAATGGCACCGACCAGATCTCCTGAAATACCGGATTCACCAGCAATAGCACCTAAAATATCGCCTGAACGGACTCTTTGGTTTTTTCCGATATTTATAAACAATCTGACCATGCCTTCTTCTGCTCCCGTATCTCCAAAGTCAAAAAAATCATCATTGGAACGCTCATTTTCTTCATAGCCATAGAGCGCCTGACGCAGGAAAGCAGCCGCAATATCCATAGCTGTATAATCTGACTCGTTGATCTTTTCTTCAATTAAGTCCAGCATACGGGTTAGATCATTATTTTCCATAACATGCTCTAACTGTTCCATAATTTTTTCAGTTTTTATCTCTGTCACATCGTCCATTGACGGGAGTTTTTTTGCATAAATACGGGTCTTACAATAGCGCTCAATTTCTTTTAATTTGTAAACTTCTTTCCCTTTTACAAATGAAAATGCCATCCCAGTACGCCCTGCACGGCCAGTACGGCCAATGCGGTGCACATAATATTCGTCGTCCTGCGGCAAATCATAATTAAATACAACTTCTACGTCATCTACATCAATCCCGCGGGCTGCCACGTCTGTTGCAATTAAGATTTCAGTCTTTCCGCTGCGGAAATTTTTCATCACGCGATCACGCTGCGCCTGTTTCATATCCCCATGCAGTCCTTCTGCAAAATAACCGCGGTCTGACAATTCCTTTGTAAGCTCGTCAACACAGCGCTTTGTATTACAAAAAATTAAAGACAATTTTGGGTTATAATAGTCTAAAAGACGTGTTAACATGTCTACTTTGTCGCGTCTTTTTGCATCATAATAATACTGCTCAATACTTGGCACTGTTAATTCTTTTTTTACAATTTTAATTGTCACTGCATCATGCTGATATTTTCTTGTAATCTCCAAGATTGGCTTTGGCATTGTTGCTGAAAAGAGAACTGTCTGGCGTTCATTTGGTATATATTCCAGAATTGTCTCAATGTCCTCCCGAAATCCCATGTCCAACATTTCATCAGCTTCATCTAAGACAACTGTATTAACATATTCGCATCGGATAGTTTTCCTGCGAAGATGATCCATAATCCTCCCTGGCGTGCCAACAATAATCTGGCATCCGCCTTTTAAAGAACGGATCTGTTTTGTAATTTCCTGCCCGCCATATACAGGCAGTACTTTAATTCCATGCATATATTTGCTCAATTTACGCAATTCATCTGCAACCTGGATCGCAAGTTCCCTGGTAGGGGATAAAATCAATACCTGCGTCTTTTTACAGGACGGATCTATTTTTTGCAAAGCCGGTATGCCAAATGCGGCTGTCTTACCGGTTCCGGTCTGCGCTTGGCCAATAATATCCTGGCCGGATATCATAGCCGGGATGGCTTTTGCCTGAATGGGTGTTGCTTCTTCAAATCCCATTTCTTTAATGCCACGCAAAATAGCCGGATATAACTCTAATTCATCAAATTTCATGTATAACTCCTTTTATATTTGGATACGCGTCAAAAAGCCGCGTAGAAACTGCAACGCACAACATCATACCAAACCATTTTCGAATTGTCAAATCATAATCTCATTTTCTTCTAATATTTTTGCCAATTGACCGTTAGCAATCAGCAGCTCTTTTTGCTTTCTCCTTAGTTTTTTAATTGCAGCCTCTCTTTGCATTGCGTCTGTCTTTGTCTTTGCTATTTCTAAATACCGAAGCCTCACTGGCCTCCTGCTGCGCGTAAACTTTGCTCCCTTTCCGCTGTTATGTTCCTTGAGCCTGCGTTCAATACAATTTGTCCATCCTGTATACAGTGTCCCGTCACTGCATTCTACAATATACGTATAATTTCTCATTTTTATTTTTTGATCCATTGTTGTTTATCACCTATATATTATGTAAAGACCTTGCTCATTCCTGCTGTTTACTATCTTGCTGTTTAGGAATAAACAAGGTCTTTTTGCTTGTTTGTATTGCTTTTTCTGTTTCTATGATTTTTATGCAATCGACCAATTTGTGTACTTTTATTCTGAAAGCGCTTTTCGTACACCTGGTATCCCACTCACATTGCTTGTATCTTAGCCGGCTTCTTCTCATGCATTCGTTTCGTGCTAAGAATTGGTCGTTACATTAATCATTATATGCTGTTTTGATGCTTCTGCTCATCAGGACAGGCCAGATTTTTCAAAATCGTTTGCTTTATTCGATATACTGCATCGGATTGACTGGCTCATCATCTTTTCGCAGTTCAAAGTACAAATTACTGCCCTCTACAGAATAATATTTTGTAGGCTCTGCAATATAGCCAATAGCGTTCCCTGCTTCTACGACTGCTCCTTTGTTATACAGCACTTCTTTCAATTGTCCGTAAACCGCTGTATATCCATCTCCAAGATCCATGGTCACTGTTGTCCCTGTTTCTTCATTCGTTGCAATTTTCGTAATCCTGCCTGTAGCTGCAGCGCGGACTGTATCATTTACTTTTCCTGCTATGATAATAGCTGGATTATACTTATATTGATCCAGTGTAGCAAAATATACAGTTTGATCCATGCTGTAATTTAACAGGACATCGCCCTCAAGCGGCCATCCCAAGTCTGTTTCCGGCGTAAAGTGCAGTGTCTTTTCCACCTTGGCATTTGTTGTAGTATCCTGCTTTTGTGTATCATCTTCCTGCTGCGTTGTCTGCTGACTTTGATCATCCTCTGCTGTCTGTTCCTCTTGTGTCTGATTGTCCTTGGAATCATTCAGCTCCTGCGCTGCGTTGTCTGCATTCGAATTGGTCTGATCATCTGTATTTGTATCTGTGTCCTTTGGCTGAATCACGGATGTAACGCTCGTGACATCTTCCTTATCCTTATCCTTATCCTTTGTGTTTGATCCACTATTTTCTACTACTTCATACTGATTTTTCTTTTGTTCGTCGGATGATACAAGATCCTGCTCCTGCTTTGCAATTTCTTTTTCTGCTTTTTCACCTGTGATTTTGTTTGAAAAATACACCCCCGTCATAGCCGCAATGGCTGCAAACAAAACCAAAGAAGCAATTGCATACTGTTTTTGTTGAAAAAATCTGCGAATTTTGTTCCTTTTCATTTCACACCATCCACTTTCTAATATTTTACTCATGAATAGTGTTTCCTGAATTTTGCTATCTATGCGTTATCCTTCCTAATATGTAAGAAAATATTTTTTAAATCATTTTTATATTTGCATAAATGCAAAGTTTTTCGTTTGTATTCGATTTTACTTATTGTCTGCGTATTTTTATATCATGGTAATAATGCTTTAAAATCTCCTGGTACGTGCTCCCCTCCTTTGCCATCTCATTTGCCCCATACTGGCTCATACCATACCCCTGCCCATAGCCTTTTGTCACAATCCGCACTTTGCCGTCTACTTCTTTAATGGAAAAGCAAGTCGAATGCAGTGAAAAGATCGTACGGAAATCATCGCCAGTTATCTTTGTTCCAGCCAGCTCGGCTTCTAATACATAGGCAGCGCTGTCTCTTTTTGTCACTTTTATGATCTTATCTAAGAAATCACCAGAATCTATTTTTTCATCTTCAATGTCTAAATCAGGATACGCTGACTTTATTTTTGTGCAGAACTGCTTTGCAGTATAAAAATCTATTTTTAGAAAATGTTCCGAACGCAGATCGTGCACGCTGGACGCTAACTGCAAATAAGGAAATTCGCCGTCCTGTTCCAATTCGGATGCGTCTCTTGTCTTTCCTGCACTTACAAAATGATAAGGAATCTGGACAGCTTTTTTATGATATGTAATGATTTCACCAGCTGTTTCCTCCACACAGCTTTTCATCAGTTCATATCGTTTTTGATATTCTTCTGCACCAAGCTGCTTACGCATGTCCTCACTAGAAAGTGCATCCGGTTCTGGCTCATCATGCTCTCTGGCATATGATAGGTTCGTACGTGCAATAACTGCCTGTGCTTTTAATGCCTCCTTTTCATACGTTGCAGGCATCTCATTTGCTAAAATGAGCACAAGATGCCCTGTGTCTTCATCCTCAGAAGATTCCTCTGTGTCTTCTTGTTCTGTTTTTTGTAACATATCACCCTGTACGACAAATGTGACTAAATACGGCAGACAAATCACAATAATGAGAATCGAAAATATCGTTTTTATTTTTTCCATCATACTATCACTATATGATACAGCATGTAAAAAAATAACTGTTTTTCTCAAATTCAAGATTTTCTTTTGTTACTGTTTACTCCGTTCTCAGTAACATGCAAAAATTCATCTAAAATTGCCTTCGGCAATAGAAAATAGCTTTGCTGACTACATTTCATGGTCTGTCTGTTCTATTCTTTTATATAATAAATTCGCAAGTTCTGCAAACTGTTCTAATGTCAGGCTTTCCCCACGTATTTGCAGCGAAAGTCCCATTTTCTCAATGCTTTCAAAAATTGCCTCTTTGGAAAGGGACAGATTTTGCGCATTATGCAAACTATTGGCAAGTGTTTTTCTGCGCTGGTTAAACGATGCACGAATGATGCGAAACATAAAGTCCTCATTCACTGTCTGAACCGGAGGCGTTTCATAACAGATGAGACGAATAACCGCACTGCCTACCTTTGGTCTTGGCATAAAGCAGTTTGGCGGTACATTTGCAATCAACTGCGGCTTTGCATAATACTGCACAGCAAGCGATAATGCACCATAATCTTTCGTACCCGGTGCTGCCTGCATCCTATCTGCAACTTCCTTTTGCACCATAACCGTAATGCTTTCCATTGGCACATGATTTTCAAACAAGCCCATAATAATCGGCGTTGTAATATAATACGGTAAATTTGCAATGACTTTTATAGGCTTTCCGCCATTTTTTTGTTCGGAAAGCTGTAAGAGATCTAATTTTAAAATATCTTCATGAATGACGCTGACATTTTCATACTCTTTTAAAGTATCCTGTAAAATAGGAATCAAATTCTCATCAATCTCTACTGCTGCCACAGTCTTTGCATGTTCACATAAAAATTGTGTCATAGTTCCAATTCCCGGCCCGATTTCTAATACAAAATCCTGTTTTGTAATCTGTGCACATGCCATGATTTTTTGCAACACATGCGCATCAATCAGAAAATTCTGTCCATATTTTTTTTGAAAATGAAACTGGTACTTTTGTAATACCGCAATCGTATTTTGCGGATTCACTAACTCTGCCATATTTTTCCTCTTTATTTTTTAATATTATACATGCGGTAAGCATTGCGGCTTGTTGTTTCTATCACTTCCTGTTCTGACATGCCCTTAATTTCTGCAATTTTTTTTACGACATAAGGAAGATACAAAGAACTGTTCCGTTTTCCCCGATACGGTTCCGGTGCCATATAAGGGCAGTCTGTCTCTAATAATATCCATTCCAGCGGAACTTGCGCAACGGTTTCTTTCAATTTTTTTGCATTTTTAAACGTCACAACACCTCCCACCCCGATATAATATCCCATCTGGATATATTCCATTGCTAATTCAGCTGAATATGAATAACAGTGAATGACGCCTGTTATGTTTTGCTCACAAGCCTCCGCCATAATAGAAAGTGTGTCTTGCGCAGCATCTCTGGAATGTATAATAACTGGAAGGTTTGTATCCTTTGCCAGCTGAAGCTGTCTGCGAAACCAATACTGCTGACGAAGGCGTATATGTTCGTCCTTTTCCCAATAATAATCCAAACCAATTTCACCGATTGCAGCAACCTTTGGATGACTTGCCTGTTCATACAGCCACTGCATATTCGTTTCGTCTTCTTCTAAATCACGAATATCGCTTGGATGAACGCCGACTGCTGCATAAATGAAATCATAAGTTTCAGCTAACTCAATGCTTTTCTTTGTTGATTGAATGGAAGATCCCACGTTTATAATCGGTGAAATTCCTTCTTGCTGCATGGACTGCAAAAGCTCTGCCCTGTCAGCGTCAAATCTTTCATCTTCATAATGTGCATGTGTTTCAAAAATCATCGCGTATTATCCTTTTTCTATTTTCTTCTTATTTTTTTACTTTCTGTTACAAAAGATACGAGTAAGATACTATTTGCTGCTGTGCACGAAAAAGACTGCCGCATAAAGCGACAGCCCCTTTTGGTATGCACAATATCAGCAAATTTCCGCTCCTGCAGGCATCGGCTTTTCCGGTACGACCAATGAAAGTTCTCCGGCTTCATTTTCTGCACATAACAGCATACCTTCTGACAGCACACCCGCCAGCTTTGCCGGCTTCAAATTTACTAATACCATTACTTTTTTGCCAACCATTTCCTCTGGCGTATAATATTTACGGATTCCAGATACAATTTGCTTGACCTGGCTGCCGATTTTCACTTGTGAGCAAAGCAGCTTCTTTGATTTCTCTACAGCTTTGCATGCAATGACTTCGCCAACCTGGAACTGCATTTTTCCAAAATCATCAAATGTAATCTCATCTTTTGCTTCAATATCAATGACAGGTTCGGCTTCTTTCTGTTCATCCGTTTGCTCAGGCGCATCTTCTGCCGAAGGATACAGCGCATTGACACGTTCCATCACTTCATTCATATCTAAGCGTGCAAATAAAATTTCCGGCTTCTCAGTTACTTTTGTGCCGCTAATATAATTACCAAATTCAGAAAGCTGTTCAAAAGCAATTTCTTTTGTATTTAATTGCTCGAAAATTTTCTTTGCTGTATCTGGCATAAAGCTTTGCAATAAAGTAGCGCCGATTGTAATACTTTCCACTAAATTATATAATACTTCAGACAAACGTGGCTTAGTTGCTTCATCCTTTGCCAAAATCCAAGGCGTAGTTTCATCAATGTATTTATTACACCGTTTAAACAAATGAAAAATTTCTGTTATCGCATCAGCTACACGCAATTGTTCCATTTTTTCTGTAACTTTTCCTGCTGTCGTTGTTACCACTTCTTTTAAGTCAGCATCTACTTCTTCTGTGACACCAGTTGCTTCTACGATGCCGCCAAAATATTTATTGCTCATAGAAACTGTCCGGTTTACTAAATTACCAAGCGTATTTGCTAAATCAGAATTGATCCGCTCTACGAGCAGTTCCCAGGAAATCACACCATCATTATCAAACGGCATCTCATGCAATACAAAATAGCGAACAGCATCAACACCAAAGAAATCTGCTAATTCATCTGCATATAATACATTTCCTTTGGACTTGCTCATTTTTCCGTCCCCTTGGAGCAGCCACGGGTGGCCAAATATCTGCTTTGGCAGCGGAAGATCTAAGGCCATCAAAAAAATTGGCCAATAAATCGTATGAAAACGGATAATGTCTTTTCCAATCAAGTGCAGATCTGCCGGCCAGTTTTTTGCAAACTGATCTGAAGATGCCCCATCGCAGTCATAGCCAATCCCTGTAATGTAATTACTCAGTGCATCAAGCCATACATATACGACATGACGATCATCAAAATCAACTGGAATCCCCCAATCAAACGATGTACGAGATACGCATAAATCCTGCAGACCTGGCTTAAGGAAATTATTCATCATCTCATTTTTCCTTGAAACCGGCTGAATAAATTCCGGATGCGCTTCAATATGAGCAATTAACCGATCTGCATATTTGCTCATTTGAAAGAAATATGCTTCTTCCTTTGCAGGCTTCACTTCACGTCCGCACTCCGGACATTTCCCGTCAACCAGCTGCGACTCTGTCCAAAAGGACTCACATGGCGTGCAATACAAGCCCTCGTAAGATCCTTTATAAATATCGCCTTTATCATACAGTTTTCGAAATATTTTCTGTACCTGCTTTTCGTGGTCAGCATCTGTCGTACGGATAAATTTATCATAAGAGCAATTCATAAGATCCCAGATGCTCTGTATCCGTGCCGCTACTTCATCTACGTATTGCTTTGGTGAAACACCTGCTTCTTGTGCTTTTAACTCAATTTTCTGGCCATGCTCATCTGTTCCAGTCTGGAAAAACACTTCATAGCCTTCTTGTCTTTTAAAACGTGCAATTGCATCTGCCAGAACACATTCATAGGAATTGCCAATATGCGGTTTACCTGACGCATAAGCAATTGCTGTCGTCATATAAAATTTTCCTTTACTGCCCATTTTAACTATGATAACCTTCCTCTAGTCTTCTTCTTCAAATATGCTTAACTTCGCGCCGCATTTGCTGCAATAATCAGCTTCTAACGGCATATCCTGGCCACATTCCGGACATTTTTGCAGTCCCTTAATTTGGCTCAACTGCTGCCTTAATTCATCTAAAACTTCCTCAGCTTCTCTTATAGAAGTGACCTGTTCATATTTTGGTTCTTCATCATTTTTATGTTTCTCATAATAAGCCTTGCCAATTTCTGTATACTGCTTGCTTATATATTCCTGCTTTGTTCGCATATCCATACGAATTTTTGCTAAATCAGAAAGATCCTTTGCTTTTTGTGTTGCATCTTTTGACACTGATACAAGCGTATCCCCAATTTTATCAAATATATCCATCCTTATCCATCCTTTCTGCATATCGCCTTTACGGACATGCTGCCATACCATTGAACTTATATGACATTATAATATGTGCATTTACATTTTGCAAGGAAATCGTTTATTTTTTCTTAGGAAGAAAATCATACCGTGTTACTATTCACTCTGTTCTCAGTAACATGCAAAAATTCATCTAAAATTGCCTTCGGCATTAGAATTCTTGCACTCCTGAATCATTTTCTTTTGGATTTTGCAGTAAATGCAAAGTCCTGTGTGAACAGTAACTTGATACCTACCTAACACAAATATATACAACATATGCAGCATATTCTATAAGCATAATCATACCTTCTGATTTTTTTAAATCAAAATCCTTTCTCGCAAAGAAATAAACCTCTATGCTCATGATCGTTAAAACACAAATATCAATCATATTTTCGATATTAAAAGAAAGCGGGCTAATGGCAGATGCCAGGCCAAGAATTAATAATATGTTAAAAATATTCGAACCTATAACGTTTCCCAGTGCCATATCTGCCTGGTTTTTCCTTGCTGCTACGAAAGATGTTACAAGCTCTGGCAAAGATGTGCCAAAAGCAACGACGGTCAGTCCAATTAAATTCTGGCTCATACCAAATGATTTTGCAATCACAGACGCCCCGTCTACGACCCAGTCGCCGCCAAGTACAATAGCGACTAAACCGCCAATGATATAAATCAGACATTGAAAAGCAGATAAATCTTGTATTTCTTCATCATCTAGATCATTATTTTTCTGTTCTGCCCTGGATTTTTGTGCAGATCGTACCATACAATACAAAAATACAATGAATACAGCTAATAAGATGATACCGTCAGCCCTCCCAACTGACATAGAAACCACACCTAATCCCATCAGCAAAATTGCTATTAAGATAGAAAATGGAAATTCGCGTTTTAGCACAGATGCCTCTACGGCCAATGGTGCAACAACCGCACAAATCCCACATACAACCATAAGATTAAAAATATTTGATCCTAAAATATTACTGACTGCAAGCTCGTTATTATTCTTTAAAGCAGCGGTTACACTCACTGCACATTCTGGAGCGCTCGTTCCCATTGCTACTATTGTCATACCAATAATAAAGGTCGGGATTCTGAGCTTTTTTGCCACTGCTGCTGCTCCCTCCACAAAAAAATCTGCACCTTTTGTTAAAAATACAAATCCCAACACTAAAATTACATAAGACATCCAATAGCTCATCCCTTTTTCCTCCTGTCTTTTTTTTACTTTATCTTTATCATTACAATTTATAACATACTTATGCAAACAAATGCTCGATTAAAATCTTAACTCCAATCATAATCAAAATAATCCCGCCAGCTAATGCCGCCTTTTTCTCGTATTTATTTCCAAAATAATTGCCAATTGCTACACCTGCAATCGAGATCACAAAAGTAATGCATCCTATGATTCCAATTGCTGGTATAATATCTACACTTAAAAATGCAAATGTCACTCCAATTGCAAGCGCATCAATACTTGTTGCAATTGCAAGCAGCAGCATTTCTTTTACATCAAGCGGAGGGTCCATCATACCAGAATCGACATTTTCTTCTTCTTTACTCAAAGCCTCCCGCACCATATTGCCTCCAATAAACGCCAAAAGCAAAAATGCAATCCAATGATCAATCGATGTAATATAAGATGCAAACTGCGTACCAATCAGCCAGCCTAGCAACGGCATCAGTGCCTGAAAACCGCCAAAAAAGCAACCGATTACAAATGCTTGCATTACATTCAGTTTCTTCATTTTCAAACCTTTGCAAATCGATACTGCAAATGCATCCATTGACAAGCCAATTCCCATAAAAACCAGCTCAAGAAATCCCATACTTAACCACCTTTCTTTTGAATTTTTCTTATATTTTCCACATTCTTTCGTTTTTATCCACATTTACGCCTTTATATCCTTGCATTTCCTGCGTTTGGTTACATGTACTCTGCGTTTGCTTGCATTTCCTCGCATCTACTTACATGTTCTCTGCATCTACTTACATGTGCTTTGCATCTACTTGCATGTTCTCTGCATCTTCTCGCATCTTCTCTGCATTTGCTTGCATTTCCTGCATTTGCTCGCATCTTCTCTACATATACTTTGCATCTACTTACATGTACTCTGCATGTACTTACATGTATTTTGCATGTACTTGCATGTATTTACATTTCCTCTGCATGTGTTTCATGTACTGTGCATGTGTTTCATGTACTCTGCATGTATCCGTGCATAAAAAAGACTCATGTATGCTTATCATTTAAGCATACATGAGTCTCATTCTTTAAGGCTTGCCAGGTCTTTACGGCACTGTTAAGGTATCGTATATATCGCTATATAACTACCAATATTTAGGTGCCTGACCGAGTTTGTTGACAAGCCACGACAAATCGTGAATTACTCCCTCAAGAAGTGTTGAAATCAGATTAATCGAAATTTTTAATTTTGTCAATAATATTTTAATAAATATTTTTATCTTTTTTTATTTTATAACTGTTCACACCAAACTTCCAATGGGCTGTATTCAGTTACTGTGAGCACCAAAACTGTAAACAATAAATCAAAGAGCAGCCTCCTATCTGCCTTCAACCTGATATCTGCAATAGACTTTTTTTCCTATAAGAATCAATCCAAGACTAAGTACCAGATAAAGTATCATTCCAAATTGCCAGCAAGTAAACTGTACTCCAAACAATTGTACAAGACGCAGATCAACAAATCCCTCATCAAATTTTAATAAGTTAATGGGAATAAAATTCCATACTTGTGAAATGATTCGGTATTGCAGCGGAATCTGTATCAGCCTGGCAGCAAACATACTTGCAACAACTGCTGCCATAGAAGCAATATTACTATGTGTAAGTTCTGAAAAAAACATTGTAAAAACACTAATCAATACAGAAGACAGCAATAAAATTGCCAATAAAATCAAACATACCTGTCCTAGTGAAAATGCCTGTGGATAATAACCTACGATTAGCTGAACCGCTGCAGACCACCCATCCATCCCATACAATACAAATACGATGAATAAAGCAAATAATGTTAAAACAGCTGTTGCAAATACACTAAACAAAGTACCTGCTGTTATTTTAGCAAAATAGGCCTTTGCACGGCCATATTTACTGCATAAAATGACTTGATCTGTTTTGCGGGAATGTTCTTCTGTAAAAACAAGGCTCATACAAATTGCAATAAAAAATGTAAGCAGCATACAAATCCGATAAACTCCAGACATGCTGATGAAATAATCATATCCATCTGCATATTGGTAAATAAATGGCATCTCCACTTTTTCCTGTTTGTTGTTCCAGTATTCCCGTTCTGACTGGCTGAGCTCATATGCATCATACCTAGACTGCAGCTTTATGCTGCAAGCCTCATACAATTGCTCTGCATTCATAGTTAATGTATGAATCTTCTGATTTCGATCATTTATCATGTAACTGAGCATATGATACAAAGGACTATATGGCCTGACATTATTTTGATAATCTTCTGTCAGCATATAAGATTCATCTTCAGAATCTGCATATTTACTATATGCCTGCTGCATTTCTTTTAACAAGGAATCATCTATGATTCTGCCTGATAGTTTTTTGCTGTTTTTGATATCAATAATTCTGCCTTCTTGATGCGTTTCTAAAAACTCTCCTTCCACATAGGTAGAGCCAAATATGTAAAAAGCCTCCATCAAGACGTAGGTTCCAATTAAAAGAAAAAGTGTGATCCATGTACTTTTTCTGCTTATAATTTTTTTCCATTCAAAATAACATAATCTATAAAATTGCTGCATTTCAATTTCCTCCTCTCAGTCTGTGTCAAATGTTTTCAGATAAAATTGTTCCAAATCTTCGCCAATTTCTTCTATTGCGCCTTGAAAAATCATTTGCCCATCCTTCATCATTAAAATACAGTCTGCAATATGTTCAACATCTGAAACTATATGCGTAGAAAGGATGACAATCGTATCTTTTCCTAATTGTGCAATTAAATTACGAAATTTAACGCGTTCCTTTGGATCGAGTCCGGCAGTTGGTTCATCGAGCACAAGTATTTTCGGATCGTTTAACAGAGCCTGTGCGATCCCAAGCCTTTGCTTCATTCCTCCAGAATAAGTTTTTATTTTCTTTCTTGCTACATCTGTCAAAGATACTAATTCTAACAGTTCATTTGACTTTTTGAAAGAATCATGTTTTCCGTATCCTTTTAAAGCAGCTATATATAACATAAAATCCATTCCAGTAAAATTAGGATAATACCCGAAATCCTGCGGTAAATATCCTAAACATCCACGATATTCCTCACAAGATACATCAATGCCGTCAAACTTTACAAGACCGCTAGTTGGCTGTAAAATCCCGCAGATCATACGCATCAATGTCGTCTTTCCTGCTCCATTTGCCCCTAAGAGCCCATAAACTCCTTGCTGAAATCGAAAAGAAATACGATCTACAGCTATTTTATTTTTATATTGTTTGGTCAAACGATCAACCACTAGTTCCATATTCGAAATTCCTCCTTTTTTGTTCTCCATGTTCATTGCCTATTCCTTCTTCCTAATTTCTGCTAATATGCAAGACCCTGCAATTTTGTAATCAACTGCTTTCCCTCCTTATAATTCATATAAATTAATGCTAAGGCTGCTGACATCCAAATAATCAGAAACTGTGTACGATAGAGCCAATTATAGTGAATATAACTAATTCCCAACAGCAAAACGACAAACATTGTAAATATCATGCAAGTATAAATTCCTTCTTTTCCAGACACTTTACGAACAATTTGGAGACAGCCATATGCAGTCATCAAATAAGGTACGATCAAGTACATCATTGTCTGATATACTTTTCCTTCCAGCAGAAAGGCCGCCAGCAGAGTGACTAACAAGTTTTCCGTTCCTAAAATTCCCATTCTGGCCAATACAATACTTTTTAAAGAAAAACGTGTTGTCATTTCTAATTCATCCATACCGCAAGTTACAGAACGTGTGCTTTCCGAAACGCTTGTAACTGCAAAAAATGGCATAATAGCCAGCATTGCCACAAATACCTTTTCCTTGTCAAAGAGGCTAAGTAATGTAAGAAAAGCAAATAATGCGGCAGAAAGCACCCACTCTCCCTTTGAAATATAAGAAATCTGTATCCATAGGATATGCTGGATACTCATTGGCTGCAAACGCAATTGGCGTAAAAAAGTACGTTTATGGACTGGCTTTGGCGCTTCATACAGTCTTTTTAATTCTTCTTTCTTAAGATGGTTCATCTGCGATCCCCCTTTTCAATTTTTTTAATATCTGCTTTAATTCTCGGTATAATGCGAACCTGGAAATTTGGTAGAATCTAGACAAAGCATTTACCGGAACTTCATTCACATAACGCAGCAGCACAAGCTCCCTTTCATGATCCGTAAGCTCAGATAATAATTGCTTTAACCAAATCGTATCGATATTGATTGTATCATTCAAAGCTCCTGGCAAATCTTGCGGAAATTGTTCCATCTTGCTTTTTCGAAACTCATCGATACACAAATTTTTTGCAATGGTATATAAGTAGGCAAGCTGCTGTCCATAACCCAAATTGTAGTGTTCAAAGTAGCGCAAAAAGGTTTCTTGCGTAAGATCTTCTGCACGTTGTACATTACGAATTCTATAATAACAGTACCGATAAATGCGGTCGTATTGTTCCTCTAATTCCATCGACATCCGGGATTTCCTCCTTCTCATAATGTATAACGTTTCACACCTTTTTACTGTGCGGCTTTGTTTTATTTTTTTCTTGACAATTAAGTCAATAGCCGCTATAATCCAAAACAATTCATAAAAAACATGATAGACTTAATACAACGTCATATAAAAATATCTCATTTTTGTTTCTATTTAAGTTCTTAATGTAATGACTCAGTCCAAAATATGATTATGAATGTGAAAGTGTTTTATCTTAGTTTACTTTATTATTTTACACTAATTTAGGAAAGGAAACTTAGTTATGAAGGTATACGATGAACTAACTGCCCGTGGCTTAATCGCACAGGTAACAGATGAAAATGAAATTAAAGATCTTGTGAACAATGGAAAAGCTGTCTTTTATATTGGTTTTGATCCAACTGCTGACAGTCTTCATGTAGGTCATTTTATGGCTTTGTGTCTGATGAAGCGTCTGCAGATGGCTGGCAATCAGCCAATTGCTTTAATTGGCGGCGGAACTGCAATGATTGGTGATCCTTCTGGACGTTCCGACATGCGACAGATGATGACCGCGGAAACAATTCAGCATAACTGTGACTGTTTTAAAGAGCAAATGAGCCACTTTATTGACTTTACTGACAATAAAGCTCTTATGGTAAATAATGCCGACTGGCTGCTGGATTTAAACTATATTGATGTATTACGTGATGTTGGAGCTCATTTCTCAGTAAACCGTATGCTAACTGCTGAATGTTACAAACAGCGTATGGAAAAAGGATTAAGCTTTTTGGAATTTAATTATATGATTATGCAAAGCTATGATTTTTATACACTTTACCAAAAATATGGCTGCAATATGCAGTTTGGCGGTGATGATCAGTGGAGC
This sequence comes from uncultured Eubacterium sp., assembly GCA_947385105.1. Taxonomy (GTDB): domain Bacteria; phylum Bacillota; class Clostridia; order Lachnospirales; family Lachnospiraceae; genus Eubacterium_J. Next base: position 1,061 of record CANDJR010000012.1, on the reverse strand, counting down.
AATATGTTAGGCGGTACAGAATTAATTCGCCGGAAACTCGGTAAAGATGCTTATGCAATGACCATTAACCTCTTGTTAAATTCTGAAGGCAAAAAAATGGGCAAGACGCAATCTGGTGCTGTCTGGCTTGATCCAAACAAAACGTCGCCATTTAATTTTTACCAATACTGGAGAAATGTCTCAGACGCGGATGTTCAAAAATGCCTGCGTATGCTAACGTTCCTTCCTATAGAACAAATTAACGAAATGGATCAATGGGAAGGCAGCCAATTAAATGAAGCAAAAGAAATCCTTGCGTATGAACTTACAAAGCTTGTACATGGAGAGGAAGAAGCTGGAAAAGCACAGGCAGGTGCACGCGCGTTGTTTTCAGGGACTGGAAACACTGAACATATGCCAACTACGGAATTATCAGATGCAGATTTAGATAATGGTTCCATTGACCTGATATCCCTGCTTGTAAAAACCGGACTTGTACAGAGCCGTTCTGAAGGACGTCGTGCTATCGAACAAGGCGGTGTGTCTGTAAATAATGAAAAAGTAACAGATATTAAAGCAGCTTATACTGCTGATACGTTTTCAGGGGAAGAGTTTATTATCAAAAGAGGAAAGAAGAAATTTCATAAAATTTTATTTTTATAAGTTTTGTTTTATACAAAAAAGCACGCCATATATCGTATTTTATACAAAGATATATGGCGTGCTTTTTTAATTCTGTTGCATTACCAGCTACTAAAAGAGGATATTTAGAATGTGTATGTTCCTTTTGTCATTGATAATATAGCATGTTTTTTTCTGTTTTTGGATTCTTTTTCGATCAAAAAATAAAGCCTTGGTTTTTCCAAGACTTTATTCTCTCTTATTTCATTTTCGTATAAAGGCGACTGGCGGATTTGAACCGCCGATCAGGGAGTTGCAGTCCCACGCCTTACCACTTGGCTAAGTCGCCATATTAAGCAATAATACATAAAAATAATGATTTATTCTAAATATTATTCTATTTTAGTAAAAGGCGCAGACCGGATTTGAACCGGTGAATCAGGGTGTTGCAGACCCATGCC
>CANDJR010000011.1 GCA_947385105.1 uncultured Eubacterium sp. | reverse complement strand
TAATTTTGCCCACAGCGGCAGCCAGCCTTCTGTCCCTTTTCCACGGTTTACAAGCAGTTTCTTTTCAGAACCGTCTTTGCTTGTCTGCAGATCATAATAAAATCCGGTATCCTCGTCATACATCTTTGTATTAATATAATCTGCCACCTTTTTTGCGTCTGCTTCGTATTTTACTGCATCTTGTGTATTGCCCAGTTCCTCAGCAATAGATTTTAAGAAACCTTTTTCTGCATACAAATATGCATTCAAATCTACGGATTCCTGGTTAATAGAATAACCAACTACTTTTCCAGAATCGTCTGTATTTTTAAATACTTTTACACCAATATCATCCGGTCCGTTGCCTTCTATATCAAAACGTGTTGCATTGTCCATGCCGCTTTCCCAAGCCGCAGCTTGAATTACAGCCTCGTCATCCACAATCGGTTCGCCATTTTCATCCTTTTGGATTTCGTCGCTGTCTTCTACATATTTATAATGTGCGTCATGCACCATAGCACCATATTCTGCAATGCCGTTTTGATCCGTATCACGGTTTGTATACCACCAGTTATGGTAATCTACCAGCTTTGGATACATTTCCTTTAAAAATGAAAGATCTTTTGTCTGTTTGTATACATTCCATACAGACCAGGCAGCCAATGGCGGTTTTGAATTACGTTCGTTCCAATTGCCGCCGTCTCCGCCGCGCGCACTGTCTTGGTTATAGAAAATGCAGTCAATGATAGTACCTGCATCCTGCGGGCGAATCTTATCGTTGCTGGCAATCTGGTAGTCAAACAGCGCACGGATATTATCCTGTGCTAATGAGCCGTTAAATCGTGAGGTTGCAACAGCCTGTTTCCAAGAATCCCACGCCCACATGCCAATAAACCAGATATAAGACATGGAAGGCACAACGCCGTCATGCATCAGCGCTCCTGCCGCACTGCGCCAGTTTGTCGTCAGTGTTTCGATGGATTTTACAGTTGCGTTTTGATATTGCTTATCTGTTGTATTTTCTCTGCCGCTAAAAGTCTTGTCTAAATAGCCCTGCCAGCGTGATGTATTTTCATCAAAATATTTTTGCGGATCAGCAAAGATAGCACTATTTGCTGCAAGCTCTTTTTCTTCTTCTTGTGCTGTAAACGTAAAGCTCTGCGTCTGGCAGGAAGAAAATGTCTCACCTGCTTTAATTACAACATCTTCATTTAACTGTGCTGCATAGGACATCTGATCCTCTGCAACTGTAGTCGTAACCGCTTTGTCAAATGTAACATGAAAACGGTTTTCTGCCTTGGTCAGATAGCTCCATGTTTTTCGTACATTTTGAAACTGTACTTCTACTCCCTGGTCAGCAGCAGCCAGTTTTGCTTCTAGTACGGTCTTTTCACCTGTTTTTTCGAAAATCTTGCCTTCCCATTTCAGTTTTAATTCTAAGTCCTTGTCCTGCTGCGTATTTTCAATCAATGTACGAATCAATGCAGTACGGTTTGATACATAAATAAGCTCCAAAGACAAGTTAAATTTTTCTAATTCGTAAGTCTGAACCAGCTTTCCAGGATAATAAAGCTGCTTTGTTTTTGCTTCATCCAGTGCCTGTAAATCGTACACTGTCCCGTTTTTATCTGTAATGACAATTTTGCTGATCGCATCAGAAAGGTTAAATGGATACTCCTCTGCAATGACTACCGGCCCTGCAAATCCGCCATAAAGCTGCTTTGCTTCTTTGTCATGCAAATAATATCCGTGCCATGCCCCAAGATCGGAAAAGTTATTATACTTATTCGTACTATAACCGCCAAAAATCGTTTCCTCTGGAACTGCTGTGATATCCAATACGTTGGCAAAATCCTCTATTTTGTACGACGCTGCAGTTTCTGCACGTACAGGAACTGCTACGCGGGGACAGGCCACGCCGGATACGAGTGAAATTACACAAACTCCGCTAATGAGCTTTTTCCAAAAATTTTTTTTCATGTCTACCTCCTAAGATAATAAGATAAGTTACTAAATTTTATGAAATCACTGTAACATATCTTGTCATGTATTACTATAGTGCATTATTACTAAATTTAGTTAAAAAATTTTTATGATATTGACAAATTTTTTTATTAAGGGTATGATAGTCCAATACATCTTCTGTGTATTTTTTACATTCAGGAATTGTAAAATGGTAAAAAAATAATACTTTTTCCCAATACATAAAACTAATTGTAGTTTGGAATATTTTTTACCACTTTACAGCTTTTTGATTACAGTCAGAAGGTAACGGCATAATCGCCAAACGTCTAAGCGCAGCTTCAACACCGGCTTTTCACAGCTATTAATGAAAGAAGGCTGCAGCAAAACTCATATTTCAAGAAAGGAAGGTAACAGTATGAGAAGGAAAAAATTATTGGCTCTTGCGTTAGCATTTGGCATAACTGCAACGGGTATCCCATTATCCGGACCCATAGCCAATGTACAGGCAGCGGAATATGACAGCTCTGTATTTAAGGGTGAAGAATGGTTTGATCAAAATGGCGTCTTTGAAGTCAATCGGGAAGACGCGCATGCCAGTTTTGTTGGATTTGACAATCTAGAGAGCGTGAAAAATCCTGTGCTTCGAAAAAATCACAGCGCTTCGCCATTTTATGAATCATTAAACGGCAGCTGGAAATTTGAATGGGTAGAAACTCCTCATAAACGGAATACGGAGTTTTATAAAAACGATTACGATGTCAGTGGATGGGACAACATTCAAGTGCCTTCGAACTGGCAAACTAAAAATTATGATGCGCCAAAATACACAGATACCCGTCTTCCATGGGAAGGCGTAGAAGATCCAAGGGCAAACTATGGATTGCCAGAGGACAGCCCAAGAGGCATTTCACCAACGATCTATAATCCTGTCGGCTCTTACAAGCGTACATTCAAAACCCCGGAAAGCTGGGACGGAAAAGAAATTTTTGTATCTTTCCAGGGTGTTGAATCTGCATTTTATGTATGGGTAAACGGAGAAAAAGTAGGGTACAGCGAAGACAGCTATACGCCAGCAGAATTTGATATCAGCAAATATTTGAATCCAGCAGGCATGGACAATACGATTTCCGTACAAGTATACCGCTGGTCTGATGGCAGCTATATGGAAGATCAGGATTTTATCCGCATGAGCGGTATTTTCAGAGATGTCTTTTTATATGCAAAAGATAAATCAGCTTCTTTATTCGACTTTGCATATACCACAGATCTGGATGCACAATATACAAATGCTGACTTTCATTTTGAAGTAGCCTTAAGAGGATACGGAGAACAGGCAGCCAGCAAATATAAAGTAGAAACGATTTTATATGATGCAGCTGGAAAAGAAGTATTTAAAAAGGAACTTTCTGATTTTACTTTTGAAGAAAAAGAAGGCCATCTCGAAGCTGTTTCCAGTTATACACAGGCAGTAACAGCACCAGCACTTTGGTCTGCAGAGCATCCGAATCTGTATGAACTTGCCATTATCTTAAAAGATGCAGCTGGAAACATCGTAGAGACAGCAGGCACACATGTAGGTTTCCGGGAAATTGAAATTGTAAGACGCGGGACAAACACATCCCAGATTCTTGTTAACGGCGCACCAATTATGATCAAAGGTGTCAACCGCCATGAAACAAGCTTAGAAGGCGGCCGTACGATTACAGAAGAAAGCATGGTACAAGATATTTTACTGATGAAGCAGTATAATATCAACTCTGTCAGAAATTCGCATTATCCAAATGATGCAAAATGGTACGATCTTTGTGACGAGTATGGGCTTTATATGATTGACGAAGCAAATATCGAATCGCACGGACTCAATGATTATATGCCGCAAAGCGACTCAGAGTGGATTGCAGCTTGTAAAGACCGGATGCGTTCTACGATCGAACGCAGCAAAAATCACGCAAGCATTATGTCCTGGTCTTTGGGAAATGAATCTTACAATGGAGATGTATGGGCTGAGCTTGGCCGTCTTTGTAAAGAATTAGATCCAACAAGATTTGTCCATTATGAAGGCCATCGTGAAATTGATGAAGTAGACGTATGGTCCAGAATGTACCGCCGCGTCAATAACCTTGGTGTAGACGATAAGATCGCAAATCCGCTCGAATGGTGGGGCGAACATGGCAATAAGCCATCCTTCCAGTGCGAATATGCGCATGCAATGGGCAACGGCATCGGAAACCTGGACGAATATTGGGATGTCTATGAAAAATATCCGAATCTGCAGGGCGGATTTATCTGGGATTGGGTTGACCAAAGTCTGGAATGGAAAACTCCGACAGATCAACTGTTAAAAGACGAAGGAAAGAACAATCTGGAAGTTACTTTAAAAGGCGAACTTAGTGCTGACGGAAAAGAAGGCTCATGCTTAAACGGATATGCACAAGTATATAACGACAAATCGCTGCATCTTTCCGGCCGCAGCGAACTTACGTTAGAAGCATACGTAAAACCGCAAGGCGCAGACAAGCATGTAACTGCAAATGACGGTTCTGGTCAGATAGATACCTCCTTGTACAACCAGACAGCCCCAATTATTACAAAGGGCAATGATGAATGGTGCAATTCCGAATCATACGGTTTAAGAAGGCTGGTAGACGGCGATACCGATGTACTGGAATTTTATATCCGCGGCGGTGAATATGACAGCGACTACGGCGTATACGAAAAAGCCGCAGCACAATTTAAGACACCTGCTGACTGGGCAAACAAATGGCATCACATTGCAGGTACTTATGACGGAACAAACCTGACGTTATATTTAGACGGCAAAGAAGTCGCATCCACAAAATGCAGCTTTGGCATCGTATCCGGCCCAAATCCAGTAGGAATCGGTGCTGATCTTACATATGACGCACAAAATCCAAACGTGCCTGCTACTTTCAAAGGCTCCATTGATAATGTGCGGATTTATAACAAAGCGCTTACATTAAAAGAATTAAATAATAAGAACAGAAAATCAGACAAAAATACACTGTTGTGGCTGGATTTTAACAATACTACAGAAAAATCCTATTCGCAGGATACTTACTATAGTTTTGGCGGCGATTGGGAAGATATCCCACAGGGAAATCCAAACAATAAAAACTTCTGTGCAAACGGACTGGTATCAGCCGACAGAACTGTACAGCCAGAACTAGAACAAGTAAAATATATTTACCAAAATGTCGGCGTTGAAGACGCAGGTATTTTAGAAGGCAAAGTTAAAATTTCCAATAAATATTTGTTCACGAACTTAAATGCTTTTGAAACTACCTGGGAACTCATCGAAGACGGAAAACCTCTCCAGGCAGGCGTCTTTACTGATGCTGATATGGATATTCGTCCGGTAGATGATTCTACAGAAGAAATCAAGACTTATGGCGAAAAAGAAATTGTGATACCATTTAAAAAACCAGAATTAAAAGCTGGTTCTGAATATTTTGTAAATCTCAGTTTCCGCTTAAAGGCAGATACTTCCTGGGCGAAAAAAGGACATGAAGTTGCTCACGCACAAATTGCTGTGCCATATGAAACTTCTGCACCAAAGGCAATCGAAGCAGATGCGCTTGATTCTCTTGACATGAAGGATTCGTCAAGTTCTGTACAAATTACAGGCAGTGACTTTACGGTTACATTTGACAAAGCATCCGGAACAATCGCTGACTTTACCTATCAGGGTACAAAGCTGTTAGAAAACGGCCCGCAGCCAGATTTTTGGAGAGCGCCTACAGACAGTGATCTTGGTTTTTATTCAGCATCAAAATATGATACATGGAGATATGCCGGAGCAGACAAAGCAGTATCTGCTGTAACAACTACAAGACTGAATGACAGTATGATTGAAATTACTGTAGACTCCAAACTTCCGACGATTACTGCATCCTCTTACCGCCAGAAATTTGTCATTTACGGAAGTGGTGACATCAAGGTAACAAGTACGTTAACACCAGGCGAAAATCTTCCAGAAATTCCGGTTATCGGCAACAGCCTGACACTTCCAAAGGAATTTTCGAATGTAACCTGGTATGGAAAAGGGCCGGATGAGAACTATATTGACAGACAGTCTGGCTATGAAATTGGTGTTTACCAAAAGACGGTGGATGATTTCTTTATTGATTATATCAAGCCGCAGGAAACTGGAAACCGGACAGACACCCGTTGGGTCAGCATGACAAACAGTAATGGCGTAGGTCTTTTGGCTAAAACAGATGTGCCGATGGAATTCAGCGCACTTTACTATACAGCAGAAGAACTTACAAATGTGATGCATTCTTATATGCTTGGCAGCAAGGATCAAATTACATTCCGCTTAAATCAGCGTCAGATGGGTCTTGGCGGTGACAATTCCTGGGGTGCAAAACCATTGCCAGCATACTTAAACCCAGCAGATAAGACGTATGAATACAGCTTTACGTTAAAGCCTATAGCAACAGCAAATGCAGATGCCTCTATGCAGGAATATCATACAGTACTGCCGACAGCTGAGGCAGGCAGCCTGCAAAAAGGTGATTCCATCCTGTACAACAATGTCAACTATGAAGTGCTTGATCCAGCAGCAAAAACAGTTGCAGTTACAGGCGCAAGCAGCAAAAAGCTGACAAGCGTTGTTATCCCAGCCACTGTTACCATTGGCAATACAAAATGTAAGGTTACACAAATCAACCAAAGTGCTTTTACCAATTACAAATCTCTGAAAAAAGTAACGATTGGCAAAAATGTAACAACGATTGGCAAGCAGGCATTTATGGGTGCCAAACAGTTAAAAGAAGTAACTCTGAAAAAAGGCAGTGCGTTAAAAACGATCCAAAGCAACGCATTCAAAAAAACAGCCAAGAAACTGACTGTGAAAGCACCTGGAATGAGTGCCAGCAAGCGGACTGCCCTGTTGAATCAACTAAAGGCAGCAGGTATGCTTAAAACAGGTACTGTAAAATAGTCTCTGTTATACAAAAAGTTTCCAGACGTCAGCCTATGGCATAAGATAAGGAGCTGTAAAGAGTTCCTGTCATGTATAACAGTTTATAAAACGGGGCTGTCGCATTAAGAAAAACAGATACAAGATTTCGTTGGATTTCATTCCAAAACAATACGATATCTTGTATACTCAATCCTTATTGCGACAGCCCTGTTTTTAACATGTTATTTGCATTCTAATTGTTTTTCTATTTCAATTGGTTAAGAAAGCATTTCCAAATATACTTCAATTGTACCGCCGCATACCATGCCGGCATCTTCTGCTTCTCGCCCGGTCATGTCTACACGCATAAGAGTGCATCTTTCTTTTTCCTGTATCATTTTTTCCTGCATCATTGAAAGCGAAGCCTTTATGATCTCGTTTTCTGCATAACCGCCTCCGATTGTCCCAATCGTTTTCCCATTATCTAAAACAAGCATTTTGGTACCGATTTCCCGTGGCGCAGAGCCTTTTTTAGATACAATCGTAGACAGTACCTTTTTTATACCTGCATATTTCTCCTCTATGATATAAGAAAGTATTTGTTCATCAAACAACGTAGTGGCTGCTTGTCCTGTGTGCTTGTGTTTTTCTTCAATAATTTCTGCCAGCACAGATACCGCAATTTCTTCTGGCGTCTGCGCACCGATCGGCAATCCGATTGGCGTATGGATCTGATCTAGCAAGTCCTGCTTGATACCATCTTCTGCCAGCTGCTGCTTTACTAGTTCCGTTCGCCTGCGGCTGCCCATCATACCGATGTATGCATGCGGTTTTTGCATCGCTGCTTTTAAGCATATCGTATCATAGCGATGTCCGCGGGTTACAATGACAACGTACGTATCAAGTGTTCCTTTTATCTGCGCCATCCCATCTGCAAATGCATCGCAGATGACATGATCTGCACCTGCTTTTTGAGCATTGTCTGCAAATTGACGCCGATCCTCTAGTACAATCACTTGAAACCCTGTCATTTTTGCAAGCTGGATAATAGGGACAGATACATGTCCGCCCCCGCAAATAACCATAACCGGAGGATTTCCGATCTGTTCACAAAAAATCTGTTCTCCATCAGCTTCAACGCGGCCGTTTTGCGCTGCCTGCAAAAGCACTTTCCCTTTTTTTGCTAAAAATCCGTCTTCCGGCAAAGCACATACCGCAGTTTCCCCAGAAAAATAGATCTTTTCACCAATATGCGGGCCTTCTATGACTGTGGCAAGCATACTTTTTTCTGCTGGGTTCCTGTTTGCAATTTTTTTGTATAATTCGTACCTGATTTGTTCCATATTGCTGTCCCTTCCTATTTAAATAAGGATCGTGTATGCTTTTTATCCTCTTTCCTATTTCGTCACTGTCTGCAAGTTATATATGTATTTTTGTATATATTACTGTAAGCTGCACTGCATAACAGAACATTATCCCATATTTTGACGTGCTACAAGCTGCTCTGCCCCATATGCTTTACGCAGCGCTGGTTTTTCGATTTTTCCTGTTGCATTCCTTGGTACAGGCGCAAAAATAATCTTTTTCGGGCGCTTATACCGCGGGAGCTGTTTGCAGAATTCAAAGATTTCATCTTCGCTGCATTCCATTCCTGTTTTCACTGCAATAATTGCGCCTGTTATTTCTCCCAGACGCTCGTCCGGCAGTCCAATGACAGCTACATCCTGTACCTTTTCATGTGCGCTCAGGAAGTTCTCAATCTGGACTGGATAAATATTTTCACCGCCGCTTACAATGACGTCTTTTTTACGATCTACCAGGAAGTAAAAACCATCTTCATCCTGTTTTGCCATGTCTCCGGTATACAGCCAGCCGTCCTTCAGTGTTTCTTCTGTAGCCTTTGGATCGTTATAATAGCACGTCATGACACCAGGGCCTTTGACACAAAGTTCCCCTACGCTCCCCTCCTGGACTTCCTGTCCATTTTCATCCACAATCCTGCATTTCCAACGGTATCCTGGGATACCAATCGCTCCGATTTTGTGAATATTTTCCATCCCAAGATGTACACAGCCTGGGCCAGTAGATTCAGAAAGTCCATAATTAGTATCATAAGAATGATTCGGAAAATAATCCTTCCAATGTTTGATTAAAGAAGGCGGTACTGGCTGCGCCCCAATATGCATCAGACGCCACTGATCCAAGTCATAATCTTCCAGCCTGACATCTCCTCTGTCAATTGCCAGCAAAATGTCCTGTGCCCATGGAACGAGAAGCCATACAATCGTGCAGTGTTCTTTTGATACTGCATCTAAAATGATCTCCGGTGTTGTACCCTTTAAAAGGACTGCCCTGCTGCCAGCGCATAAACTGCCCATCCAATGAAATTTTGCCCCTGTATGGTAAAGCGGCGGTATACACAAAAATACATCATCCCGCCCTGTGAGATGGTGTTTTTGCTCCATTTGTGCTGCCTGCATCAAACTCTCATGGTTATGTAGGATTGCTTTTGGAAAACCTGTTGTACCAGACGAAAAATATATTGCCGCATCGTCATCTTCTTCTAAAAGCACCAGCGGCGCCTGACTGGAACAGTCCGCCACGAGCTCATGGTAGCCTTCTGCAAATGTCGGACAGCCATCCCCTACATAGATGAGTAAGCGTCCTTTGCTAATTTCCTCCTCAATGGATTCGATACGTCCAATAAATTCTGGTCCAAAAAATAAAATATGTACCTGTGCCAATTCAGCGCAATATTTAATTTCATCTGCTGAAAACCGAAAGTTAAACGGAACAGCAATTGCCCCTGTTTTTAAAATGCCAAAATATATCGGCAGCCATTCTAAGCAGTTAAACATTAAAATAGCTACCCGATCCCCTTTTTGAATGCCCCGGCTAAGCAGCATATTTGCTACCCGGTTTGCTTTCTCGTCAAAAATCCCCCATGTAATCTCCCTCCGGTATGGTTCGGCAGACGTCTGCTGTACGAGGTCATACTCCTTCCAGGTTGTCCTTCTTGTATCCTTGAGTGTAGGATTCAGCTCTACAAGTGCTACCTCGTCACTGTATAGCTTATGATTCCTCTCCAATAAATCAGTTACAGGCATGGCTAAATACTTCCTTTCTCTTTTATTGACAGTTTTTCTTTTTTATTTTATCATAGATATGGCATTAGTGTCAAAATCGATACAAAACAATCATAAGGAGGTAGACATGATTATCGATTTTCATGTACACACATTTCCGGATGATATTTCCGCGAAAGTACTTGCAAAACTAAGCAAACTTTCCCATACACAATATTTTACAGATGGATCTACGCAGGATCTGATCCGTTCTATGGAACAGTCCCATGTTTCTTATTCTGTAAATCTGCCAGTGATGACAAGGGCTGACCAAGTGGAAAAAATAAACAGCGCGCTCATTGCCAGTCTGGATCCTCTCCTTACCAAAGGTATTATTACGTTCGGCGGAATGCATCCTGATTATGAGAACTTCAAAAAAGAATTGCTCCGCTTAAAGGAAAACGGCATGCGAGGTATTAAAATCCATCCTGCTTATCAAAATACACCTCTCGATGATATCCGTTTTCTGCGTATCATTGATTATGCTTCAGACCTGGGCCTGATCGTGCTCACACATGCGGGAATCGATATTGGCATTTATGATCGCAATTACGCATCTACACAACAGATTTTAAATGTTTTAGAACAAGTGCACCCTCAAAAATTTGTACTTGCCCATATGGGCAATTGGGCTTGCTGGGAAGCCGCTGAACGTGACCTGTGCGGTGCGCCTGTCTGGTTTGATACAGCATTTTCGATTGGCCCAGTTACACCGGATATCGCTGGCAGCAAACTCCCTTACCTTACCTGCAACTTATCGGACGCGGATTTTGTAAGGATGGTACGTAAGCATGGCAGCGATAAAATTCTGTTTGCCACAGATTCTCCATGGGAAGATCAAAACGATTATATTGCACGCATGGAAAAAATGCCGCTTACAGAAGAAGAAAAACAACAAATCTTTTCTTTGAATGCGCTAGAACTGCTGCAATTATCTCTGTAGGGAAACGCAGCTAAAACAGACAAACAAATGAAAATCGTCTATATTTAGGAGGAGTTTATGAAATCATATATGACTATGACGCAGGAAGAATTATTGAATGAAAAACATGCGCTGGAAAAGGAATTTCAAAAGATAAAAGATCTGGCACTGGATTTAAATCTGACAAGAGGAAAACCTTCGTCAGATCAGTTAGACCTTTCGATGGAAATGTATGATATGGTCAGCTCAAAATCCGTGCTTCGGACAGAGGCTGGCACAGACTGCAGGAACTACGGCAGCCTTGATGGTATTGATGAAGCAAAACGGTTAATGGCTGGCTTTATGGATTGTAAAGAGGATCAAGTCATCGTCTATGGCAATGCCAGCCTGAGTATTATGTATGATACGATTTCCAGATCTATGACACATGGCGTCTTAGGCTCTACGCCTTGGTACAAGCTGGATAAGGTCAAATTTTTATGCCCTGTGCCAGGATATGACAGACATTTTGCAATTACAGAATTTTTCGGTATTGAAATGATTAATATCCCTATGACTGAAAACGGCCCGGATATGGATCTGATTGAACGGCTTGTACGTGATGATGCATCTATCAAAGGAATTTGGTGTGTGCCAAAATATTCCAATCCGCAGGGAATTACCTATTCCGATGAAACGGTCCGGCGGTTTGCAGCATTAAAGCCTGCGGCAGAGGATTTTCGTATTTACTGGGACAATGCCTATGCTGTACACGATCTCTATCCAGATGATCGGGACGTATTACTGCCAATCATGGAGGAATGTGAAAAAGCCGGCAATCCAGATCTTGTTTACCAGTTTTGTTCTACTTCTAAAGTAACATTTTCTGGCGCAGGTATGTCTGCTATGGGCATGTCTGAAAGAAACCGCAATGATATTTTAAAGCAAATGGCAGTGCAGACCATTGGCCACGATAAAATTAAGCAGTGGGTGCATACACGCTATTTAAAAAATATGGATGGCGTACGCAGCCACATGGCAAAGCATGCTGCTATCGTACGTCCGAAGTTTGAAGCTGCCCATGAAATTTTTACAAGAGAAATCACGCCTCGCGGTATCGGAACCTGGTACAAGCCAAAGGGCGGTTATTTTATTTGTTTTGAGGCACTTGAAGGATGTGCAAAGGCAATTGTAGCAAAAGCAAACGAAGCGGGCATTACTTTAACAGCTGCCGGAGCGCCGTTTCCATACGGCATTGATCCAAAAGATTCTATTATCCGTATTGCGCCAACATTTCCAAATCTTGAGGAGATGAAAAAAGCTGCGGAAGTATTTGCTTGCTGCGTCCGCCTTGTGAGCGTCCAAAAGCTGCTGTGCGAATAATAAGCTGTCGAAGTATTTGTATGCTGCCGTCCGCCTTGTGAGCGTCCAAAAGCTGCCCGCGTCCATGTGCATAAAAACAGGCTGCTGCTTTGTTTCAAAAGCGACAGCCTGTTACTTTTTTGTTTGAGACACAAATGCAGCTTTTGCATGAGTGCCCTGTGTTTGCCTTTTATACTTTTTATTTATTGATACAGATGACGCTTATCTATAACACGTACTGCTTTGCCTTCACTTCTTTCAATCGTCTTTGGTTCTACAACGCTTACTTCTACTTTAATCCCCAGCATGGATTTTAATCCTGTAACAATCTTTTTCTCCCGCTGCGGTATTGTAATAGATGTATCCTGCGCCATTTCCGGCGTCAGTTCTACTTGAACTTCTATTGTATCATTGTTGCCAACGCGGTCAACAACAATCTGATAATTAGCCTGGAAACCCTGTTTTAATAAAACTGCTTCAATCTGCGACGGCCATACGTTGACTCCCTTGACAACCATCATATCATCGCTGCGTCCCTTTGGCTTCATCATGCGCACATGCGTCCGCCCACAAGAACATGGTTTTCTGGACAGTCTGCACAAATCGCGCGTACGGTAGCGAAGCAGTGGAAATGCCTTTTTCGTAATACATGTAAAAACTAGTTCGCCAATTTCTCCCTCCGGCAATACTTCTCCGGTTTTTGGATCAATTATTTCTGCAATAAAATGATCTTCCTGGATATGCATACCAGCCTGTTCTTCACATTCAAAAGATACGCCAGGACCTGAAATTTCTGTCAAACCATAAATGTCATATGCCTTAATGCCAAGCGATTGTTCAATATTATGGCGCATTTCCTCTGTCCATGGCTCTGCACCAAAAATACCTGCCTTTAATTTCAGCTGATCTTTCAACCCTCTTTCGCTGACTGCTTCACCTAAGTTCGCTGCATACGATGGCGTACAGCAAAGAATGGTTGCACCCAGATCTGTCATAAACTGCAGCTGACGTTCCGTATTTCCTGACGACATCGGCAATGTCAGACAGCCCACTTTATGCGAACCGCCATTTAATCCTGGCCCGCCAGTAAAAAGCCCATATCCATAACAAACGTGGCAGACATCTTCCTTGGAGCCTCCTACTGCGACAATTGCCCTGGCACAGCATTCTTCCCACACGTCAATATCTTCCTGCGTATAAAATGCAACAACGCGTCTGCCTGTTGTCCCACTTGTAGATTGAATACGTACGCATTCACTTAACGGTACTCCAAGCAATCCATATGGATACTGATCGCGCAGATCATCCTTTGTAATAAACGGAAGTTTATGCAAATCGTCAATGCTCTGGATATCCTGCGGTTTTACACCAGCTTCATCCATTTTTGCACGATAAAACTCTACATTATCATATACAAACTGTACCTGTTTTACGAGCCGTTCACTCTGCAATGCCTGGAGCTGCTCATGCGGCATTGTCTCAATCTCTGGCTGATAATAGTTTTTCATTTACTCTTTTCTCCAATTCTATTTTTAAGCTAAGCCTGCCTTTCTTATCTATATCTATGTAAAGCTAAGCCTGCCTGCTTTTTCAGCTTTTTATTAAGCTTATATACTTCAATTTCTATGGAACTGTTACACCTTTGTTACTGTTCACACCTTTGGTACTCACAGTAACAAAATGCAGCCTATTGGAAGTTTGCCTGCGGCAAAAGGCTGCATTCACGCTTCAAATGAATTGTATCTATGCTTATTCTATTCCACGGCCCAGCATAAAAGCTTTCTGATTCATTGCTTCAAATTTTGCTGGTACACATTCTGTAATGGCTTTTTGCCATTTTTCCACAGGAATATCAAAATACTTGGACAGCCGTCCCATCAGCACCAGATTAACAGCCTTTGCAGAACCAGCTTCTTCGGCTAATGCCAAACAATCCATCGCATCTACCTGGATGCCAAGCGCCTGCATTTTTTCAATCAGCTGCTTAGGATAATCCATTGCTCCAGTAATCACTGGCATAGGATCGATCTCTTGTGTGTTGACTACAATCCTGCCATCTGTTTTTAAATATTCCACATAACGGGCAGCTTCCAGCTTTTCAAAAGAAACAATAAAATCTGCTTCTCCTTTGTCAATAATCGGTGCGTATACTTTTTCCCCAAACCTGACATAGGTTACAACGCTCCCTCCGCGCTGGCTCATTCCATGCACTTCTGATACTTTTACATCATAGCCTTCTGATAAGAGCAAATGGCCTAACAGCTTGCTTGCCAGCAAAGAACCCTGTCCGCCTACGCCAACAATCATAATATTTTTTGTCATCTTAACACACCTCCCCTGCCTGTAATGCACCAAACTT
This sequence comes from uncultured Eubacterium sp., assembly GCA_947385105.1. Classification (GTDB taxonomy): domain Bacteria; phylum Bacillota; class Clostridia; order Lachnospirales; family Lachnospiraceae; genus Eubacterium_J. The sequence goes on along the minus strand of CANDJR010000011.1, from coordinate 14,741 downwards.
ACACAGCTGCTGGCAGACGCCGCAGCCTACGCATAAGGTATTGTCAATGACTGCTTTGTTATTTTTCATGCTAATTGCCGGACAGCCAAGGCGCATACATGCTTTGCACCCTGCGCAGCTATCGGTATCCACACGCAGCGGCGGTTGATGCTTCACATACTTAAGCAGTGCACATGGACGCCTGCTAATAATGACAGACGGCTCTTTTGCAGCAAGCTCCTCTTTGATGATTCGGTCACATTCTTCTAAATCGTATGGATCTACAACAGTCACCCGTTTTAAGCCCATAGAACGGCATAAGCTTTCCAAATCAATCTTGCCTGCTGGATCGCCTTTGATATTATAACCCGTCGTCGGATTTTGCTGATGTCCTGTCATCCCGGTAATTGAGTTATCTAAAATAATAACTGTGGAATTACTTTGGTTATATGCAATATTAGCAAGCCCGGTCATTCCAGAATGCATAAATGTAGAATCTCCAATAACTGCAACTGTCTTGCCTTCGCTTTCTTCGCCTAGCGCCTGATTAAAGCCATGTGTCGCACTAATCGATGCGCCCATGCACAGCGTCATCTCAATAGCACTTAGCGGCGCTACAGCACCAAGCGTATAACAGCCGATATCGCCGAGTACAATACATTTATTTTTTGCTAATACATAAAATAAGCCTCTGTGCGGGCATCCGGCGCACATCACTGGCGGCCTTGCCGGCAATGTTTCTTGTAAGCTCTTATAGGCAGGTACTTGTTTACCCAGTTTTTCGGCAATCAGATTTTGCGCATACTCACCTTCCAGCGGCAGCACATCCTTGCCAGTAACTGCAATGCCCAATCTTTTACAATGCACTTCAATCACAGGATCTAATTCTTCTACAACGACCAGCTTCTCTACTTTTGAAGCAAAATCCAAAATTAATTTCTCTGGCAGCGGATGGATCATGCCCAGTTTTAAAATACTGGCAGTTTCTCCAAATACTTCTTTTACATATTGGTAGCTGGTTGAAGATGTCACAATACCCAGTTTTGTATCTCCCATCTCCACACGGTTAAATTCACAATCCTCTGCAAAAGCTGTTAGTTTTTGCATCCGTTCTTCAACGATCGGATGGCGTCTGATTGCGTTTGCCGGCATCATAACGTATTTTGCTATATCTTTTTGATAAGGACGCGTTTTTTGTTCTGTACGCTCGCCTGTATCCACAACACTTTGGGAATGCGCTACTCTTGTGCACATTTTTACAAGTACAGGTGTGTCAAACTGCTCAGAAAGTTCATATGCTTTTTTTGTAAATTCATATGCTTCTGCTGAATCAGACGGCTCCAGCATTGGAAGTTTTGCTGAAACAGCATAATGACGCGAATCCTGTTCATTTTGGGACGAATGCATCCCTGCATCATCCGCCACACAAATAACCATCCCTGCATTTACTCCTGTATAGGAGCATGTAAACAACGGGTCTGCTGCAACATTCAGCCCCACATGCTTCATTCCACAAAAGCTTCGTTTGCCTGCTAAAGAGGCCCCAAAAGCTACCTCCATAGCTACTTTTTCATTCGGCGCCCATTCGCAGTATATTTCATCATATTTTGCGGCTTCTTCTGTTACCTCAGTACTCGGAGTCCCCGGATAGCTAGAAGCAACACAACATCCTGCCTCGTACAGGCCCCTGGCAAATGCCTGGTTGCCTAACATTAATTGTTTCATCCTAAATATCCTTTCTTATGTAATAGAATGTTCTTTTTTCTCTTTTTATTATTCCGATGGTTAAATATCGCAGCAGATTGCACAGGACAAATCTTCATATGCAAAGCAAAAGATTGAGCTGCAGCGAGCGCTACAACAATTGATGACAACGCAGCAAATGATGATTTGGATAAGCAAGATGTTGTGATATTTAACCGCTGGAGTAATATAATATGTCAATTTGCAGTACAAATACTGCCCTTCTTCCTGTCAGTGCTTTTTTGCTAGCTGCTTACTGCTAGCTGCTTGCTGCTAGCGCAAAGCACAATTTATCATACCATTTTTTTTAATTGAAGTAAACAGTTTTATGGATGCTTAAAACTCCATCCCTACGATTTCCCGTATCTTATCCAACAGCTGCATAACAGCTATACTTTGTGCATGCGGCATTTCCTGACATTCCAACGCGCCAGCTTCAATTGCTTTTTTGCATGCATCCACTTCATATTCATATCCGCTGATTTGCTTTGGAATCTCATACTGGCGAATCAGCCTGCGTTCAAGATTATAAGCACTGACTGCTTCGCAATTATTTATGTTTTCAACTACAAGATATCCTTGATCGCCGTAAATTATGCCTCTGCGGTCTGTAAGTGCCTGCATATTTGCATGCAAAACAGCCATTTTGCCATCCTTCCACTTCAGTGTAATACTGTCTTCTAAGTCAACCCCCAGTTCAGAAAGGACAACATCAGCAGAAACAGACGTGTAGTCTTCTCCAAACGCCATCAATGCAAAGTTAATCGGATAGACACCTAAGTCCAATAATGCTCCTCCGCCCAGTTCCGGCCGGATCAGGCGCTCTTTATGGTTAATGACATAGCCAAGATTTGCGGTAAGGGATGTAACTTTTCCAATAATTCCGCTTTCAATTGCTTCACGAATGATGGCCCTTGACGGCATATATCTGGTCCAAATTGCTTCTGCAAGCAGCAGATTTTTTTCTCTTGCCATGTGAATAGCCTCCTGCGCCTGCTTGCTGTTCATCATAAATGCTTTTTCACACAATACATGTTTTTGATGCTCTAAACATAATTTCACATGTGCAAAATGATGGGAATGCGGCGTCGCTACATACACTAAGTCTACAGCTGGATCTTTTAACATCTCCTCATACCCTGCATAGGCGTTTGCAATCTGATATTGCTTTGCAAATTCCTGTGCTTTTTCTAAACTTCTGGATGCAACTGCATAAATTTCTGCCTGTTCCATACAGTGAACTGTTTTTGCCATCTCATGTGCAATTTTTCCTGCCCCTAAAATCCCAATTTTTAATATTTCCATATATTCATCAAACCTCCTTGGTTTTGTATTCTTTCCAAAATACAATTGTATGTCCGCTTTGCTGCTCTCAGCGGGTAAGGGTAACGCCTTTATTCTAGCATAAATAAAACAATATCTCAATTTTTTTCTCATAGATATTGACAAACAACGTTTTCTAAACGCAAAACAAACCTCATACTTTTGGGAATCGTATGCGTCTTTTATTCCGGCCTTTCACTGATAATGTTTAAAGCATAGCACGTCCTTGCGCTCCCCCTTTCTGTCTTTGTTATTGCTTTATACAAGTTAGAGTAACCAGCCTGCCAGATAGTTTCAATTTTTTTCACTTTTTCGTCTCACCTTGTTTCGCTTTGTATGTGCTGCTTTTTCAAACATAAGCCGTTTTATGCATATTATAAATGTGTCGGATGTAAGGTAAAATCTTTGAAGTATCAAAAAAATGCCGCCCATTTTACTACTGAGCAGCATTTTACTTATCCTATGATATGAACTTTTACTTTTACGGTCTTTTTCCCGCTCTTTACGTTAATAACCACAGTACCTTTATTCTTTGCTTTTATCTGTCCACTTTTATTCACTACAGCAACCTTTGGATTCGAAGACAGATACTGGAGTTTTTGCGAAGATGTAATTGGTGTTACTTCTGCCTCCAAGCTCACTGTTTTTCCTGTTTTTAGTTTGATTTTCTTTTGCTGCACTTTGATCTTCTTTGTTTTAACAGCCTTTTTTTGCACCTTAATCCGTACGGCTGCCCTGTTGCCATGCTTTGTTACTGCTGTAATAACTGCTTTGCCAACCTTCCTTGCCTGAATTTTTCCAGTTACATCCACTTTAATAACTGCCGGATTCGAAGATTGATACTTTACAATCTCATCATCGCCTGTAACATATATCTTTACTGCTGTTGTGGACTTTCCTTTCTGCAGTACTGCAGATGACACATTCCATTCCACGTCATATCCGTCATCCAGATATTCATTTTCATCATATTCATCTGTGTCATTTTTATTGTCTATATCATTGCCTTGCTCTATATCTCCTTCATACTCTGTATCATTGCCATTTTCTATGCCATTACCATCTTCTATGCCATTGCCGTCTTCTATGCCATTGCCGTTTTCTATATTTTCACCCCCGCTATTTTCAAAGTCTTCTGATAAGGTATTGTCTGTTGTATCGTCTATATCTGGAAAATCCGGTTCCGGAAAAAACGGATCTCCATCCAGATCCGGCATTTCTTCCCATCCCTCATCCGTTTGCTCTGTGTCATCATATGGCGGCACTGGATTTGTCATGGTATCATCTTCTGGATACTGGTTGTTTGGACTGTCTTCCTCACTTTTGTCTTGATCAGGTATGGTTGGCGGATTGTCTGTACCCTGCTGTAAGCTTTTTTCCCAGCGCGCCGTCAGTTTGCAGTCGTTTTCAATTTTTGTCTTCGCTGTAATCTTTGAATTACCAAGATACCACCCTAAAAAGGTATAGCCTGTCTTTACTGGTGTCGGCAAATTTCCAAGGTATCCGCTTTCATAACATGCATATAAGGTCGTATCTGCGGACAGTACCAATTCTGCACCAGGCAAATAATTTTTTCCCATTCCATTTTTATTTGTATTCCATCCGACAAATTTTGCCTTGACCTTTCTTCTTTCTGTCTCCAGGTATCCTCCATCTGCATAAAGTGAAACTGTATACGATTTTTCCGGCACTGCTGCGCGCAGTATGATCTTTGAATTTCTCTCTGCAGTCTGTGCTGACGGCGCATTGTTTCCTCCATTTGCATCATAGGTAAGTGTTTTTTTCTCTGTCTGCCTGCGGTTAACTTGAATATAGAAATATGCATTTTGGGTAATCCCTGCTTCTGTATAACTAACCAGTATTTGCTGTCTTCCTGGTACATTTGTATTGCCTGACAAACGATAGGAAGTTACTTTTTTGCTTGTGCCATCACTATATCTTGCAGTCACAGTCATGCCCTGTGTCTGTACCGTTTCCCCTTCTAAATAAACTGTTTTATTTGGTTGTGCTGTAATCTCTATTGATGAAAGTCTATCCGGTACAATTTCATTTTTTTCCCAATATGCTGTAAAGACGCTGTTGTTTCTTATTTTAGTATTTGCAGATACTTTGACTCCGCCATCATACCACCCCTTGAACGTATAACCGGATTTCCTTGGTGTTGGCAGATTCCAAAATTCATTTCCCAGCTGACTGCTTTCATATTTTGCATATAATGTTGTATTAGCAGTCATTTTAAATGGCACGCCAATCAAATAATTTTGTCCTGTCCCATCCTTTTTTGTATTCCACCCAATAAATCTTTCCTTAACATGAATACTGCTTGTTCCTACAGAGCCGCCATTTGCATTCAAGGAAACCGTATCATTTTTTATCGGTATCATCCTGCTGATAATAACTTCTGTATTTCTCTGAGCTGTTTGCGGCGATGGTGCACCGCTGCCGCCATTTGCATCATAAGTAAGTGTATACGTTATTTTCAGGGAATCATCAACTGGCGGACGCTGGTTTTCTACTGGAAATATCGTAATCTCCTCTACTAAAAATTGCGCCATTAAATCTAAATCTGCCTTGGTAAGTTTCCCATCTCCATTTAAATCTGCACGTTTTTGTTCGTCTGCTGACAATTGAATAGATCCGTTTATCGCCTGTTTGAGTATGGATAAATCCGTAATTGTTATTTCACCATTTCCATCCAGGTCACCATAATACCTTTCTTTATTATTCATACTGTAAATCTGACGGCCCTGCAATTGTGCTGCTTCTATAGATACGTGCGGCATTATGACAACTGCTGCCAGAATGCCGCATAGAGTCTTGATTGTCTTACCCATTGTCTGATTTATTTTCATATAACCCGCCTTTCTGCATTACAAAGCATAGCAATCGTACTGATTGAGCAAAAAACCGCCATATTTGAAATGCTCCCAAGGTGTCTTTGCATAGGAACTGACACGCCTAACCTATCATAAAACAGGCTTGGCGTGTCCGTTAGTCATAAAAAGTTACTCTTAGAAGCATCTGTCTGAGATACGTTTTTTCTCTTTCTGTCTCCCTTTTTATGTTACGAAGATGTTTCGCGCAGTCAAAGAATTTCTCAAGCATTCTTTGCAAATATTCTATTATCTTTTTATAATATAGCCTGCCGGCCTATTCTCACTCACAAATCTTGCATATGTTTTCTTTTTTAAGATACAATCTACCCCAGCATCAAATCTGCCATTTCCATCCGCATTACATTCTGTATAATATACATACTCCGGCTGTCCCGAACGGTAGGAAACGTGTTCAATATACATTACATGACCATATGTTCCAGATGTCCTGACCGCAATGCAGTTTGGCTGAATCTTGTCTGCACCATAAAGTACTCTTACTCTCCCATCATTTTCATTTTGGGACAGCCAGTATTTCGCATGCGGAGCACTTTTTAGTGCAATATTATTTCTGTCATAAAATCTGCCGTAAGCATACCAAGTACACTGCCCTGTATATCCGGCTCTGGCTGAAATATTTCCAGAGGTATAATACACAGAATTGATATTAGCAAGTATTGTTCCCACAATGTTGTCCCAATAACTATTATCTGAACCACTGTTTCCTGTATTGGATGAATCTGGCTGCTCATAATACTTACCATCTACTGTAGTCCATTGCATCCGGAACTTCTGCGCATTGCTCCCATTTCCTGACCAGCAGCGGATATTAATCCCTCCGACTGCCTTTCCGTCTTCTAAGTCCAAATATAAGCCATTGCATTTGGAGATAAAGGAACAGCGGCCATCCGATGTCTGTACAATCTTCCATTTTTGGTTATCACCACCATGGCTTTTGTATTGCATGATATTCGTCCCGCTAACCTGTCCATTTCCAGCAACATCCAGTGATTTTCCTGAATGGACGGCTGTAATCGTATAGTATCCATCCGACTGCCTGCGGACCAAAAATATCTGATTCTTTGCCCCATGGTTCTCGTATATTTGTATATTAGCCCCATCATCCGTACGGCCACCATATACATCCAGGACAAAATTAAAGTTGACCGCGCTTTCGATCCGGTAGTACCCATCTTTGATATTTGCATCTGTCTCATTATTTACACTGTAATTTCCAGAAACCCAGCCCATCTTATATCCTCCTGACACAGGATAAATAATTTGCGTTTTATTTCCAGATGTTCCTACAACAATGACATTATCATTGCCATAAACTGTCCCTAATGACTGGGAAAGGTTTGACCTGCGGTATACGGTTTTATTTTTCCCTATTTTCTTGGTGCTTGCAGAAAAATTAATGTTAGTGAAAAATTTACTGCTCTGTACATATGCTGTACGGTAGCCCCGTGATACTGGATATTTTACTTTGCAGTATCCATCGGAACGTACCTGCTGGATTACGCATTTATCTGTGGCTCCATTGATGTATCCGGTATATGTATATCGGCCGTTGCTTAAATTATAGGTATTGACCCGTCCTGTTGAAATCGTGTAACAGGTAATTGGTACCCGGTTGGTTGTTGTCGCTGCTTGTACAGATAATACATTTAGCATAAAACATGTGATAAAAAGCATACATGCAGCTAGTATAAATGGAATCTGTCTCATCTGTTTTTTTATCATAGTGTCTCCTTTCATATCTTTCTTTTTTGCGTGTCGTCTGTTTCGTGTCTTTTACATAAAAATTATCATTTTTCCTATTTATTGATGCCACTTCCCTCCTCCCTGCTTATTCCCAACTGTCATCACACAAACTCCTCTTTCCAAAAATTTTTCTTGTATCACTTTCCTACTTCTTTTTCATAACAATCACTACATAAAAAAATTGCCATTCCAAGCAGATTTTCTCCCTGCTTAGTTGCCTTCTTGCCGCACAGTGCACATATTTCACTGCACTTCTTACATACATATGAATTTGAGCCGTCCTTCACTTGATAAGCCACTGACGGACTTTTACCGCACCAGTCACATGGTTTATCGACGGTTTTGCCGTCACATCCTGCTGCAATTGCAGCGATCAGCATGCAGCTGCCTGCAATTGCATATATTTTCTTTTTCATAAACATCCCCCATTTCAATCAATCTGCCTGATTCGAAAATTTTTATAAAAGAATGATCCATTAATAATAATACATGGTTGAAGTATTCCCATATTCGCTGTAGTAGGTTTTCCCGTTCCAAACTTTATACGCTTTCACACGCAAATAATAGTGTGCATTTATTTTTAATCTCGTTAACTTTACCTTTTTCCCGGTAACTTTGATTGTTTTTGCAGTACCTTTCTTAAAATCTCTGGTCGTAGAATAATTCAGCACATATCCTGTTGCCCCATCCTGCTTTTCAATATACACAGTTGCCTTACTCTTATTTCTTTTTGTGTGACTTATCTGAGCAGGGTTTGGTTTTGGCTTAATTGTAAAATGGTAAATACCATGCGTATCATATAATTTTAAATAATAGTCACCCGCATCTAAGGAAACTGTACCAACACCTTGCGCGTATCCTTTATTGCTATCTGAATAATCTCCAAAACCTCCCAGGCGATCTCCTTCCATATTTAAAATAGCATAGTTTGAATGTCCGTTTGTTATATAGTCACTATGTGAAATACTCACCTGTCCGGAAAATGGGACATGGAACTTGAAAAAATCCTGCGTATCTCCATGGCCAATCAGCGCTGTATATTTCGTATTTAAAGAAATATTGCGGGCCTCACTTAAAATATCATTACGGTTGGTTTGGGATTCTGGTATGGTTTCGTTCGCTGATTGAAAATTCATCCCGAAAGAATAATTCCCCTCACTTCCTGTGATCTTTAGATAATATGTTCCTGCAGGAAAATAGTAATTTTCTTTGGTATAGCGGCAGCGGCGGTTTTCATCATAATAAATAGTACCGCCACATAATTTATGATATTCGTTATCATAAAAATGACAAGCTGATGAACTCATATCCAGGGAAATGGTCAGTGTAACTTTTCCGGATTCCTGCAGTGTAAATTGATAGTAATTCACACAATCGTCTGACAGGCGACCGCTGTATGACCCGTTGGCGCTGATTGGCAAAGCGCCATAAATCCCATCTTCCTCTGCCATTGCCGGCTGCTCGTGCACCAGGATAGCTGCCAGTATGCACAAAAAGCATACGAAAACAGCACGAATATGTTTTGTCACTCTTTTCATCATGAAACTCCCTTCTTTTTTCATTTTTTTTACATTTTTTTGATACAAATTACATTGATAATATCTCTATCGTCTGTCATAGAATACAATGTATAAAGCTGTCATATTTTGCTGCATTTCTGCCAAATTTAGCAAATACATCTGGTTTTTATTCATTAAAATATTTCTGGATTGTATTTTTGGCAAGCTGCAGCCGGTTTCTGCTAATAGTTATAAAGTTTCCGTTTTCCAGCATAATCTGATTTTTTTCCAAGCGAACGATTTTGTCGATATTCACCACATAGCTTTGATGGCAGCGGATAAAATAGTCCGGCAGCTTTTCCATGATAGCTGACAGTTTCATCGTAACCGTATCGCATTTCTGCTGCTGGTAAATTCTAAGATAACGGCGGTCACTTTGAATGTAATAAATCTCCTGCAGTGGAATACGGATTAATTTATCTTTAATAGAAAGCGCCAAAAACCGCTTCTCATTTTCCTGTAACTTCATAATCGATTTTTCGACTGCCTTATATAATTGATTTTTACGAAATGGTTTGATAAGCAGATACGTGGGATCTGTTTCAAAAATACGAGAAATCTCTTTTGTAGTGCCAGCGATAAAAATCAGCCTAACACGCCTGTCTTTTCTTTGGATATTTTTTGCAAATGCAATACCGTCCTGCATATGATGTATATCCAGTATCAAAATATCTGACCGAACAGCCCCGCTATTTGCTTCTAATTCCAATTCCATTTTTGAAAAATATTGATACCTTTTCAGTGGATATTTGGAGAAAAGAAATTCCTGCAGCATATTCCAAACAGCCTGATCCTCACTCAATACACCAATTTGATACATGGTCTGGTTTCCTCTTTATGTATATCCGTACTTTTTTCTGCACTTAAAAAGAATCGAATAGTTCTTCTAACAGTTCCTGGCCGGATAAATTCCCAAATGAATTGATTGAAGTCCGAATGACATCCGGCAAATATAGCGTAAATATCTTTGTCCAGGAAAAAAAGGTAATCAAAGCAAACAAGATAAATACAATACCAGACATAAATACAAAAATATCAGCCTTTTGCTGGCCAAAAACAGTACAATCTGCTACCGTAATTGCTGCAAATGTAATCAGATTCGTATATATAAATAGGAACAGTCCCATCATAACAGATATCTCAAACACGACTACGGATAATAGAATAGCAGGCGCCATGATCGCACTCCGAATCGCTGCTGCTGACAGCATCTGAGACAATGTAGCCGGTGCTTTGATGATTCTGTGTCCTATGAATAGCAAGAGTGCGTAAATAAAAGCTAATGCAGCTGAATACAAGATTGTAACCGCAAATGTTCTGACATAAGGTATATCCAATAAATCTGTAACTGCTCTTGCTGCGTCTAAATCAAGTCCGCCAGCCATCCCAATTCCTGTTTTAATATACCCTGCTACTTTATGGCTGACAGCCAGTGCAAACAATCCTGTAAAAATCCCCTGAAACACGATAAGCATAAGAGCTGTCTTTACATCAGCCTGTAAAATCAGTTTTCGGCCAAATGTTACAGGATGCCGAATCAATTGGATAAGCATCCCGAAAAAATTTTGTGCGTATCCTGTTGCCGCCTGATAAGCCTGCTGCTGGCGAAGCGGCTGCCTTTGTGCACCATATCCGCCCTGCACTGTTTGCTGTGTGCCTAAATCACCGTATCCCCGTGCAGATGATTGGCTCGTACCTGTTCTGTCATATCCCTGTGCTGCTCCCTGCCTGGTACCATAATCGCGTACAGGTTGCTGTTGGTTGCTATATCCACGCGCAGACGCCTGCTGGTTGCCGCGCTGAGACGACTGTGAAGCTCCTGAAAGCCGCTGTGCCATCCTTTGCCTTGCTTCGTACTGGCGGCGCAGTTCTGCCTGCCTGTCTTCCCTGCTTTGCTGCGTAGCTGATGCTAACGGTTCATTGCTAATCTGGCGTCTGTCCATTTGTCCCCCTGTCGGAATCTGACACGCACATACTTGTCCCTCCTGCAAGGGACGTCCACAATTTGTACAAAATTTTCCCATTGTCTTTCTCCTTTATCCTTAAAAATTTAGTAATATAAGCTTTCACAGCCCAGATTGCCCTGCACCCAGGTTCCTTTTTCTTTTCTGAATGCAAAGGTTAATTCCTCATTTCCGCTATATACATCTTTTTGTATTTCACCGCTCCACCAGTCCTTATAGGTGTAAGCCAAATCATAAGCAAACGACAGATGCAGACTGCTGCTGTCATCAGATGAAACTGAAGCATTGATATTATAAAATTGAATACTGTATGGCTTTGTATCTCCTGCTTGTAAATTGGATACCAAATATTCATAATCTTCTTTGATCTGTAATAGCATTTCTTGATTAGATGTAAAAATAGATGCAATTTTTTGGAAATCCTGTCCGCAAAGCGCTGCATTGTAAATAGATTCCATATTTTTTCCAGCTGCTTGCAAAAGTCCTTTGGCTGCTTCTTTTTTCATATGCATCGTATTTAACCGATACTCCTGGTCTATATTTGTAATTTTGATTGTCTGCTTAACGCTTTCCATATCTTTCATGGAAACTGTTATTGTATGACTGCCGCAAAATATTTCTGGTATTTGATAGATATCCATAGGACTGTCCGACTGGCTTTCTGCCATTTGCTCTGTTATCCTATATGGATCATGCAGACGAATATCATCTAAAACTACTTTTGCACCCTTTGGAACATAAATCATATATTCCTTACAAATAAACTTTCCCGCATCTACTTTCCAGTCATCAAAAAGAACATACTTTTTTTCCAGCTGTTTATTTAACGTTATCGGGTATTCATAAGAATTTCCTTCTGACTGAAATTGTATCGTTACTTCTTTTGATAATGCATTTGCTTGCGGCAGCATATTCATTTGATCATTACTTTTTATCTGATAATTTCCTATGACCTGGGAGTCGGCATTTGCCTGAACCTTTTGAAATAATTCTGCACAAATAAAATCAGATTCTGCCACATCCAGTTTTTCATATGCTTTTAGAAAATCACCATTTTGCATATACACAAAAAAGTTTTCTGCTTCGTGTTCTGCGCTAAAAAGTTTTTTGCTGCCAGATATCATTCCATAGATGAGAAACCCAATGCAAACCAACTCTACAGCAATGATCAGCACGCTTTTAGAAACCGGCTTTTTTACTACAGGCTCGTTTGCATTCCAGAAAGGACTGTCTTGCACCTCCAGCTTTTCTCCACAATTTTCGCAATAAAATGCGTCATCTGTATTTTTTGAACCACAGTTTTGGCAATACATTGTCATTCCTCCATATGTGCGGATAAAAATTTGACATTTTCCTGCTCTGTCTTAGTCATTCTGTCAAATACTTGATCCATCTCTTTGATTCGTATTGTAATGTCTTGATACCATTGTTTGTTTTCAAAATATTGCTGTATTTCTTCGTTTCGAAATGTATACCCGTATTTTGCATATATTTCATTCACTACCATTTGTAATATCGTTTCATTTGCCGGAAACGGATCGGTTTTCTTTTGTTTTAAATATTCAATATCAGATTCGTCAAGAAGGCGATCCGAACTGTAGCTGCACAAATATTCACTTTCCCACTCATTTGCTGCATCCCTTTCCCATTCTTGTGTGTCTGAATCTTCCTGAAAATCCTTATCCCGCTCCAATCTGTCTGAAACGTCTTCTGCCTGTGTACGTTTACTAAGATGAAATGCAGGTATATTTGCTGAATAGTCAGTCCCTTCTTCGTATATCTCATTCTCATCGCCAGTATAAGTGCTATCTTCCATACTATTTTTCATCACTATCTTTTTTTCTTTTAAGAGTTTTTCTGGCTGAAGCTTTAATTGCAGCCACACAAAGATCGTGAGAAAGAATAGCAATACTATTCCTAATAGAATTACAAATACTATGTTTCTTCTTTGTTTCCCTCGTGCCATCATCATCCATCCTCACTTATTGCATATTTTGTATCAAGCGTTTCCTTTATATAGAACATTCCTTTGTATAGAGCAGTCCTTTGTATAGAGCAGTCTTTTATATAGAACATTTCTTTGTATAGAGCAGTTTTTTCTCCATATACTATCTGTGCCGTTGTGTCATATTTTGTTACATTTTATATATTATCATATCAGTCACAATATGTGAAGTATAAACAAATATTTTTTTATCTTGTTATAATCATTATGAAAGAATACATTTCGGAGGAGATATGAACAAGAAAACTCTTGCGCTGAACCTGTTAGAATTAAGGCAGTCTCACAGTCTGACACAAAAACAGCTCTGTGAAGACCTTAATATTGGCCGTTCTACCTATTCTTATTTTGAAACTGGCAGCCGGATACCAGATATTGAGACGCTTCTTATGTTTGCACGGTACTATCATGTGTCTTTGGACGAGTTAACTGGTTCTGGCTTAAGCAAAAATTTAATGCAGGAAACTGACGCTAACCATGCAGAACATAATCTTCTCCTTCATTTAAAGTCCAAGCACATTCCAATTGATGATATCATGGGGCTTACAAAGGCTGATTTTGATTTTTTAAAAGACTACAAAGCATTGACAGATGATAATAAGGCAGAAATGCAATATCTTATGAATTATAAATTAAGAAAACAAAACTAATTACGGGTTATGTTCAGTGATAGCTTTGAATATAACTTTGAATGAGCTTTTTCATTCTCTGTTATCCTTCACTGTTTACAATAAACTTTCCATTAAAAGTTTTACCATATATTTAAATCCCAATTCAAAGCCTTTCTTTTCTGCCAATGCAGAAATTTCAAATAGCCGTTTTCCAACCTCATCATGGTATTTTTCCGGTATGTTTTCTTGTATTTCTGTTAAAATTTGCTCAATTTGTTCTTCAATCGTATGTTCCTGTTCTTTCCAATCTGGTATACCAGCGTTTATTTTATCAAAAATGTCTGATATGATCTTTGGCATGATTTTTCTTTTCCCCCTCAATATCAAATGTGTTTTTCTATTTGTCGTTTTTATAAATTAATTTTGATATGGATACTGTTTCTGCCATCCTGCCTTACTATACTACGATAAAATTAGTACAAGCAGCGAGGCAAATCAACCAGTCCTATTTCAACCAGTCCTATATCGTGACAGATTTTATATACAGATCGTATCTAAGAGCTTGAGAAATAAGATTTATCATCTTCTTACTCTGTCATAAGTTTTTTGGAACCTTGGACAGCAGAAGATTATTTTTGTTTCGCATCAACATAAAAAAACACGATTCCTTTAAAATAGAAGTTAATTTATAATTGGCAAAAGAAAAAAATATTTTATTTGGGGGATTGACTCTCTCGCAGCGTAATGCTTTACGATTGAACCGAAAGGAGAAAAAATGAAAACCGTTAAGGACATGTCAAAGATAACCGGGGTAAGTATAAGGACGTTGAGATATTATGATGAAATCGGTCTCTTAAAACCAACGGAATTAACGAAAGCTGGTTATCGGCTCTATGACAACAAAGCGTTAGAAAAGTTGC
>CANDJR010000010.1 GCA_947385105.1 uncultured Eubacterium sp. | reverse complement strand
AAATCCGTTTCATACATGAGCACATGTTTCCCAGTCTGTTCTTCTACAATCTTTTGGAGAAGATTGTGCAGCGCTCCCATCCATCTATCAAAAGGAAACATTCCTAAAACAATCCCGTCCAGATGATTTTTCTGGATCAGATGACAAATCTTTTCCGCTTCTTCTATCAGATCTTTTCCAATTAGCATCCCCATACATTCGATTGCCATATCATCCAGTGGTTCCTGGCCCTGCATTGCCACTGCTGTGCTTGCAAACGCAGTATGATTTAAAAGTCCGATTCCGTGATTTTCCATAATTTTTCCATATTCTGGATTGCATACCGGGGTATAATAAACAGCATAGCGGTATTTCATTGGCTGACAAGCTTTTCCCTGCATGACACTGTCTTTCATTTCCTGCAGCAGCCCTGCCAGCAGCTTGGCAATCTCATCTACATCTGTCCGAAAGGGTGCTAGAAGCAGAGTCTCGATCAGACCTACTTCCTCATTTCCGATCACAAACTCTGCCCTCTGATTAAGATATCTTAAAATCTGCTCCCTGCGCATTGCTAATAAAAAGCGTTTCATTTTTACCTGCTTATAGAGCGCCTTATTTTCTGTCATATGGTATCGTTCCCGAATCTGTGCAAAACCTAATGCGAGCTGTCTCGTCAAATGGTCTTTCTGACAGCCGCTTTTGGTAGGTTTATGGACGAGAATATGCAAAGTCTGCGGCTCCTCATCCTCAAACATGACATCCTGTTTTGGCGCTTCATTGCACAGCAGTCCGTAAGACCAGCGGATATCCGGACAGGGCAGTATTTGTTTTTCACTTAATATCCCTCTCATCAGATTTACCGCACAATGTCTGCATCCGTTGGAAACAGCCAGCTTTTCTTCCAGGCCGATGATTCCATACAGTACAACCATTGTCACAAGGTCTGGGGTACAAACCTCGGCAGGCAGGCCAGCCTCCCGAAGCGATTCCCGAAGCCAGTACATCCCTGTATTTGTCCCCGGAACATTGTAGTAGATTTTGATGCACGGTTCTTCCCATAGATGCTCATAGCCAATCCATTCTCTTACATACAAGCGTAACAGTGCCCTGATACCAGACAGTTCCATATGAAAATAGTTTGGAAGATGTTCTTCGCAGCTTTTTTTGAGGACATCTTCTGTTATCTGAAACCTGTTACATATTCGGATGAAATACGGCCTTTCCTCATCTGCATCCTCGAACTCTAATAAATGTAAAAATTCCAGATAATAATCTTTTGTATCCATTTTGCTTTCCTCTTATCCGCCAAACAAAGATGTCCAGCCTCTGTCCTTAAAATCTTCCTAATCCTGTTCCTGCTGCTGAATATAACCCAATATATCCTGATATCCTACAATGCTTTCATCTTCAAAGCAGATTTCCTGCAAAACACCGGTACAAGGCGCATGGATTTCCAACACTCTTTTTTGTACTTCAAAAGAACACAGCACATCTCCTTTTTGCACTAATTTTCCTTTTTCTTCGTTCCAAAAAACCATTAAGGATTCTGCTGCTGTATCTACTGGCCGGTTCTGGCATTCGCACTCGAATCCTGGAATTTTACATGGCATCAATTCTCTTGGTACTACAATCGGTACCAGCATTTTATGCCTCCTTTTCGTAAAACGGACAAGCTTCTTTCCGGCAGTCTAAGTTTCTGTCATGATACTTGCACTGAATCTGTTCTGGCATGGAAAGTGAAATTCCTAATTTTTCTTCAATCGTCTTTTTTGCAGAAGACAAGGCTAAAAAGCAGCAGCGCTTACAACAGCGCGGCCCTTCCACACTGGCAATCGCAGACAGTGCATCTGCTGTCGCCTGATTGGCCGCTGCCCATCCATCATGTGACAAAGGAGTGATTCCTTGAAAGACACTGTAAAAAATTCCTACACCCACACCTGCCCCGCAGGCTCCATAAAATCCGCAAAATCCGCCAAGAATATTTTTGGCACGCTGCTCTGCTGTATCCAGCATTTGAACAAGCTCCTCATAAGAACCTCCCTTAGCTGTATGGCAGGCTGTAAGAAGGACTGCGGGTACGATATAATGATGGTAAGGATAATGCATCGGGATTTCTTTGATATCCATAAGCTCTTCTGCCATCTCATAAATGTCGGTTCTTTGTTCCCTAAATAAATCGAAACATTTTTCTTTGACTGCCTGAAAAATTTCATCTTTTAGTACAACAGTTCCCATTGTCATCTTCCTTTTCTGTTTATAATTTGTAATTGTAACGGCATTATTTATGAAATGCCTTGCCCAGTGCGTTTTTGCATGTTTCCATCACGATTTCTGAAAGTGTTGGATGTGCATGGATACTATCTGCTACATCGTCCAATGTCAACCCATTATGAATTGCAGTTGCGATTTCTTCAATCAGCACAGAAGCGTCTTCTCCAAAAATATGTCCGCCGATAATCTTATGATCGTCTTTTCTGGCTGTTACTTTGATCAAGCCTGTTGTCTTTTGCATTGCCATTGCTTTCTCATTGCTGGAAAACCGCATTTTCCCAACCATAACCTCAATGCCCTGCTCTTTTGCTTCATCTGCTGTAATTCCAACCATTGCAATCTCTGGATAGATAAAGATGGCAGAAGGAATGACATCATATCGCATATGCGCATCATTGCCTGCGATCACTTCTGCAGCAATTAACCCTTGTTTCTGGGCTTTGTGTGACAGCTGTGGCCCTTGTGTAATATCTCCGACCGCATAAATATTCGAAACAGATGTCCGCATCTGATCATCAATGACGACCTGTCCTTTTGGTGTCAGTTCTACTCCCACTTCTTCCAGGTTCAGATCCTTTGTATTTAGGCTGCGGCCAATGGCAACAAGTGCTTTATCTGCTTCAATCTTTTCTCCATTTGCCAGCTCACAGCATACTCTGCCGTTCTCCAACACCTGAATCGACTCGATACCAGAACCACATTTTAATGTAATGCCGTTTTTTTCCATATATTTGCTGACTGCACCAGTAATTTCAGTATCCTTTAATGTCGGTACCACATGCGGCATCATTTCTACAATCGTTACTTTAGAACCAAATGTAGAAAAGATATCTGCAAATTCCAGTCCCAGCGCGCCAGCCCCAACTACAATCAGTTCGTTTGGCATTTCCTGTAAATTAAGCGCTTCATCACTTGTAATAATTTTTTCCCTGTCAATATGAAACGCTGGAATCATCGCAGGTTCACTTCCGGTTGCAATGATAATATTTTCAGCTGTAATCGTTTTTTTCTCTTCTCCATTTGTAAGCTCTACTGTATGGGCGTCTATGAGCCTGGCCGTTCCCTGCAGCCTGTCAATTCCTCTTGGTTTAATCAGCATATTATCTAAACCGAATTTCAGACTATTGACAGCCATTGTCTTTTTTTGATGGATCACTTTCATATCCGGTTTTGCGTCTGCGACTGAAATTCCATATTCCTTTGCTCCCTTAACTTCAGCATATACTTTTGCTGACTGCAGCAATACTTTTGTCGGAATACAGCCTCTGGATACGCACGTACCTCCGGTTCCATTTTTACGGTACTCTACTAATCCTGTTTTCTTGCCAAGATCTGCACTGCGCATGGCAGAGGCACATCCGCCAGAGCCAGCCCCAATACTTAATACATCATAATCATACATCCTGCAACCCTCCTTATATTTTCTCATAAATCATCTGGCAATAAGACAAATCTGCTCTTTTAAAAAAGCTGTCTGTCGTTTGCACTGCTTTGCCGCATCCGCCACATTCAGATTCCCCATTGTGAAAATATTGACTGAGGTATCCGCCGATCTCCTCAACTCCTACTTTATAGACTTTGCACAGCCACATCGTAATCCGGATCAGTTCGCCATATTCTTCTTCATAATGGATTTTTCGAAATCCTGCTTTTTGTATGAGAGCTTCATAGCATTCCTGAACCTGGACGCCGGCAAAACAAGGGATATGCACCACTTCTTCCCGCAGTAAATCCCCCTGACTGTTTTTGATGACAAAATCATGAATTAAGAGCCTTCCACCTTTTTTCAGCACCCGGCAATATTCTTTTAATGCTGCTCCTTTTGTTTGCATTGGCGAAAATGCAGATTCACTAAATAGTCCGTCAAAGCTTTCGTCTGCAAACAGAAGGTTTGCAGCATCTGCACAAAGATACTGCAGCTTTCCGTTTTTGATGCCAGCATGTTTTTCTTGTGCCTGATGAATCAGATCTGGACTGATATCAAATGCTGTGACATCCAGCTTTTTTTCAGAAGCAAGGTATGCAGAAGCGTCACCAACAGAACATCCGGCTTCTAATATTTTCTTGCCCGGTTTCCAATCCAAATAAGGCAGCCCTTTTTCCAATAACCGAAACCTTTCCGGCCTGATCTCAAATGCTTTGGCTAGCGGCAGTTTTTCGTCCATTGTTACTTTCCTTCCAGCATCTGTTCGGCGGACGCCAGTTCATTGACGACATATTCTCCATCCAAGTATTCAACGCCGCACTGCGGGCATCTGTAACCAGTTCCTGGAGGAAGGTCTACTTCTCCATAGATAAGCGCGATATCAAATGCGTCTTCCATATCTGCATTACATTTACTACATTTCCATTGAGCCATGATTGTTCCTCCTATTCCCCGTCTTCTGTCAGTTTTACCCTATGACTATACACATTCTCAACTGTGATGTTGTCGCCGTCTTGTGTATACTCTGCATATACCGTAAATTCACCGATCCGTTTCTTTCCCAGACACTTGTTGCTTCCTTCTTCATATAATCTTTGTTCTGTTTGTGCATATTCTATCACTTCATTGATATCTGTTTCCTGGATACCTCTTTCTTCCATGAGTCCTTTTACTTCATCGCTGAATTCGATTGTCATATCCTCCACCTCCGTATGTAATTCTTCATGTTCCTATTCATGACTAAGAGGCAACCACACAGCATGCGGTTACCTCCTGTCTTAAGTAAAATCAGTATCAATTCATCTCTTTCTTCATATACAGAAGCTGAGAAATACTTTCGATACGAGTACGCAGCGCTTCTTCACTATAGTCGCGGTCATCCCAGAAATCTGATTCCATATAGAAATGTGGAACACCCGTTTTCTTTTCTACCAGGTCAGCACACATCTTCTGGTGCGCACCCAGCCATCTGTCAAAGTCAAAGAAGCCCATCAGCATACCATCAGGCTGGTTAGCATTTACTTTTTCCACCATAGATTGTACTTCGCATCCCATATTCTGTCCCATTGGGAATCTCAGCCATTCTTCTGCAAAGCTGGAATAAATATCTGTTGCATATTTATGCGGTGACATCTGGCTCTTACTTGGAGTCATAGTCTCGCTGAATGTCGTTGCAACGCCGTTTTCACGGAATAATCTGTCTACCCACGGGATACAGAATGGTACAAAGTAGCTTCCAAGCTTTGGAGCACCCTTTGGTGTCACGCCGTTTCCAGCTTTGATCTCTGCACGAATTTCCTGAAGCAGTACATCAATTGCAGGTTCCATATAGGTATATCCATTATTAAACGCTGTAACCATTGGCATTGCAAACTGTGTCAGTGCATTTCCGCCGATCGGAACTGGATCTGCCTTACATACTAAGGATACCAGCTGACCATATTTAAAGGAATACTTCAAGTTTTTAGCCTGGGCATCCTTTAATGCTTCTTCATTGATCTCG
Organism: uncultured Eubacterium sp.; assembly: GCA_947385105.1. GTDB lineage: Bacteria > Bacillota > Clostridia > Lachnospirales > Lachnospiraceae > Eubacterium_J. Next base: position 24,191 of record CANDJR010000010.1, on the reverse strand, counting down.
ATTCCTGTAAGTTCCTGAATCTGACGGATACCATCTTTAAATACGCCTGACAAATATTTGATACGTTCCGGATCTTCGTAATCTGTTTCATCAATATTTGTATCATGTGCAATACGTGATACAACAGCAGTCCATTCTTCTCCTACCAGACACTGGATAAATTCATCAGTCTTTGGTCCTTCATCACAGTTCATTCCCCAACTCCAAATTACATTTGGCGCTACCAGAATATTCTTTGCAAATGCAGATACACGCATCTTATTCAGTGGACAGTGACGGCATCCATATGTAAAACCGATTTCCTCTGCATAATTAATATATGGAGCTGCATTATGGAAGAAAGAATTAATGGTATTTACAAGCAGGAAATCCGGAAATCCTACATACATATCCGGACGAGCAGATTTCATTGTATAATAGGAAAGCGGTACGCATGGAATAATACCGTATACAACTGGTTTTCCTTCTTTCTTATTCTCTCTTGCGCCGATCACCAGATCTACGATTTCCCGGAAGAAAGCACCGATCATCATCCGCAGTCCTTTGAATTTAATATCCCAGTTTGTTGGAATAAATTCATTGATCGCATACTCTACATTTTCATCAGATAAACCAATGATCTCTGTTGTTTCAATCCATCTTGGCAAAAATGCATCTAATTCTTCCCCATGAAACTCTGCAAGTTCCAAAAGCTTTTTGTTCAGCTCTACACATTTAGACATTTATTTTCCCTCCTTTACACTTTCCACGAAGCTTTCAATTCTTGTTGTAAGAGGCCCTGTAGACTCTCTTGAATACTCATAAGAAGACTCCAGCTTAAGCATTGGAACCTTACTTTCTTCCAGCCATTTTGCAAGGCAGGTACATTCCATATCATAAATCTCATCAAAGCACAACTGATACCATACTACGCCGTCGATTCTGTAGTCTTCAATCATTTGTTTGAAATAGCTGTATCTTTCTTTCCATCCTGGCTGCATAACAGATAATGGCAAGGTATCTACATAACGGTTCTGTGCAAAATTGTGTACAAGATCTCCCTGTGTATCCACATCTTTTTGCAGTACACGATAGCCTTCATCAAAGTATTCTGCTACAATTGCGCCGCCGCTTTGTTCAAAAATTCTCGGAACAGTGTAGTCACCAATTGCTAATGCACGACCAATAAATAAAAGCCTTGGTGCGTCTGCGTCAAAGATTCCTTCTGCCTGCGTCAGTTTATTGTAAATGATTTCAAGTTTTTCGATCATGACATCCGGATCAACGATAAATGAATAATGATGCAGATGAATTACATCATCCAAGCCAATCGGCGGATTGTCTTTTTTCCTAAGGTCGTTAATTTTTCTCAGCCATTCATTGATCTGGTTTGATTTTTCCACATTTTTCTTTGCTTCATCCCAGTCTACGGTCTTTCCAGTAATCTTTTCTACTTCCGCAATCATTTCACGTAAAGACTGTTCATAATAAGCATCCGCACCGTCCGTTTTCCAGTCTGCAGGAATACCAACCTTGTTTACTTTGATTCCCTTAAACTCTAACAGCTCTGTAATACGTCCAATGTGATTGTCTGTCTGCTGTGTAACCAGCAAGTCGCTAATCGGCATAATTGGATCCAGCCCAAGCTGCATAAATCCAGCCAATGAGCGTGCCAGAGGATTCATAAAGCGGAGCATATAATCTAATACTGCATCTGTCGGCTCTGGTTCGCCGCCTCTTAATGCAAGGTAAGTCTGAGCACCCGCTGCACGAATGATTTCTTCTGGAATATAAGTTCCGTTGTACTCAATAATACTTGCTCCGTCCTTTTTTGCCTGAATCAGTTCTTTCACCCTTTCTCTTGAAAGAGCTTCTAATTCTTTCATAATTTCTCTCACTTGTGTCTACCTCCTTTTTCTTTTCGTGAATGATTACTGCGCAGAAAAATGTCCTGCGAAGAAATTTATAATTTTTGAAATTCCTTTCGTGCGCGAATAGCTGCTCCAAGGGCTGCTGTAGACTGTGGTTTTTCTATTGCGTGCACTTCTTTCTCCAAAAGATTTGCAAAAATACGCTCAATGCCCTTATTATTCGCAACTCCCCCGGAAAAAACAATTGGTTCTGGAAATGAAATTCGTGCCGCCTTGCCCTGCGCAATGATTCTTCTTGCAATCGATACACCTGTGCCAGCTGCAATGTCTTCAATTGGAATATTTTGAGACAGATGCGATATAATCTCTGACTCTGCAAAAATGGTGCACATACTGCTAATCTCGGCTGGTTTTGTTGCCTTTAAAATCAAGTCCGAAAGTTCTTCCATTTCTACTCCAAGCAGCCGATGTGTTAATACTTCAAAAAATCTTCCTGTACCAGCCGCACATTTATCATTCATACCGAATTTATCTACATTTCCGCTTGCGTCCAATTCAATAACCTTGCTGTCCTGCCCGCCAATGTCTATAATCGTCCTTGCACCTGGATACACATGCTCAGTACCTACTGCATGTGCAATAATTTCAGGAATATCTTTATTTGCCCGTTCAAATGCTTTTCTTCCATAGCCGGTTGATACTGTATATGCAATGTCCTCTATGGAAGCGCCTGCCTTTTCCAATACTTTTTTAAGTACCTTTTCGCCGCTGGCATTGCGGTTAAACTCTGTCATGATAGAAGAAAACATTACTTCCTGGCCATCCTCATTAATAAGTGCAGCCTTTGAAGTTGTAGACCCTATATCAACTCCTGCATACAGCATATTTTTCTCCTTTCCATTTTTTACAATGTAAATATATATGTAAATGAATAGCACACTTACCTACGTGTGCTTTTTATTTACATTGTAAATTTTATGATATAAAAATAACATGTATTGCAATTTTTGTCAATTAGCGACACATGTTCTTTTCATTTTTCGTGCAATTTCGACAAAAGCTGTCATCCCTTTTTGTTGGATTTCACTTTCCTGTGTCAAACACACGATCTACACAATATTCTACCTGATATAAAAATTCTTCTTTGGACAATGGGTTGATCCCGTTGATGTATTTTTTCAACTCACTAAACATCATGTCCTCACAGATTCTGCATGCCAGTTTATAGTCCCGATCTTTACTATACTTATAAAATGACTGCAGTGGATTTACAAATAACCGCAGTTCTGCATCCGCATAAAATTTTGTATACCCTTCACCCAGCATGAATTTCATTAAATTCTTATGTTTTGCTCCATATTCATAAAACTGCTCTGCATAAGTTTTAATAAATGCAGATACACCATTTCGTTGTGCTTTTTCTTTCAGCGCTAGTTTCTGTGTAATGTCACGAAACAGTTCGTTGTATCCCCGTATCATTAATTCGCGCTTTACTTCATCAATATTGCTCACATAGTTATACATTGTCATAGAGGAAACCCCCAGCTCAGAAGCAATCCTACGTGCAGATAATACCTCGATTCCTTCTTCCTCTACAATTATAACCGCAATATCTATAATCTGCTTTTTATCATGCAGAATTTTATTTCTTCCCATAGTCTGTCCTTACCATCTGACGAATTCTTGTATGGTAGGAGATATTCTGAATTCGAGACAGTCTATCCTCCTTTGTAAATGATGCGTCATTCCAGAAATTTCCTTCCAGATAATATTGAGGAATTCCTGTCTTTTCCTCAACAATCTGTAACATTGTCTTGTGCATACCTTCTATCCAGCAATCAAATGTAAAAAAACCATATAATACACCATCAACTGGTTTATCCTGCAGAATGCGTATTAAAATATTGGCTTCATCCCCTGTATTAACAGATACCGGATGTGACAGCCACTGCTTTGCCATAATCCGATAAATATCTTCATCATTTTCGCACTGCTTTTGAATTGATGATGTTGCGAAATACATATCATATGCAATATTAACCCCTTGATTTTCAAAAATCTGTCCCACCCATGGAACACAATACGGCGTAAAAAAACACGCAAACTTTGGAGATCCTGCAGGCAGCCGGCCCGCTTTTTTCTGAATCCTTTCCTCTATCTCCTCAATAAAGATTGTAATCGCTTCTAGAAAATATTTCCATCCTGTATCAAACGGCGTGTGCTGTATAGAGCTAAAGAGTGTGAACTCATTACAGGAAACTGGCTGCGGGTCTGCTTCATAGATCAGACGGTTCATTTCTTCTAGCTTTGAGACGTATTCTTGATAAAGTTCGTCTGCTTGTAAAATATGCTTTTGATTGATTGTAATTCCAGTATAATGTGAAATCTCTTTTTGTGCATACGCTATTCGTTCGGATAAATAAGATACCCTTCTGTCATCCTCTGCTTCTCTGACTCCCATGTTTACATCATGCGGCATGATAGTAACGACAGAGTGACCTTCTGATTCCATATCCAGACATTTCATATATTCATCTGTTTTCGGACCTTCGTTACATAGCATTCCCCAATTCCATTCAACAGTTGGCGCTGCAATAATCCCCTCACACTGGGCATTGATCCGCATCCGGTTTTTTCCGCAATGCTGCCCGTTTTTATTCAGACAAGAAAAGTCCTTACCCTTCATCAATTCTGTTTTTCCAAACAATACTTGTAGTACAGAAATCAAAAGAAAATCAGGCTGTGAAATATGAATCCTTTCACCACCTGCTACCTTATTTGCATAAACTGCTACTGGATGGACAGGTAAGTTACAATATATAATCTTGTCCCCTCTTTCTTTAAACTCTGCAAGCCTGGAAAACTGAATCAGCTCACGGATATAAGCTCCGATACACATTCGAACGCCCCGCAATGAAATATCCCAGTATTGCGGAATCCATTGTTCCAATGAATAGCGTACATCTTTTTTCGAAAAATTGAGTAAATGACACACTTTTTTCCAAAAGGTGAGATTTTCTTCTATTTCTTCGTCTGAAAATTCAAAAGTTGCTAAATATTGCCTGTATATATCACTCATCAAAAAAATACCTCTCATGAAACCATACAAATTTTTACCTAAATATTATCATACATCACTTCTGCTGTTTTTTAAAGATGTATACAGTAAATTTATGTAACAAACGTAACAGTTGTTACTGTTCACACAGGACTTTGTATTTACTGCAAAGTCCGTAAGAAAATGATTCAGGAGTGCAAAAATTCCATTGCCAAAGGCAATTTTAGATGAATTTTTGCATGTTACTGAGAACGGAGTGAACAGTAATTTGCCGCAGGCAAACTTCCAATGAGCTAAACTGTTACGAACAAAATACAAATGGCTTCACTGAAAAAGACCTTGAAAGATGTTACTCTTTCAGGGTCTATAAGATAATAAATTACACGAAATTAATACAGCTTTGCACCTGCCGGAATCTGATCATCTACGATTAAAAGATTGAGCCCTTCTTTACCATCTTCCTCATGTACCGCTGAAATCAGCATACCTTCTGAATCAATGCCCATCATCTTTCTCGGCGGCAGATTTACGATAGCGATTGCTGTTTTTCCAACCAGTTTTTCTGGTTCATAATATTCGTGAATACCACTTAAAATCGTACGTTTGCGGTCTGTTCCATCGTTTAAAGTAAACTTCAAAAGCTTCTTTGACTTTGGAACTTCCTCACACGCTTCAATTTTAACTGCACGAAAATCAGACTTAGAAAATGTTTCAAAATCAACGGATTCTTCAAATAAAGGCTCGATTTTTACGTTAGAAAAATCAATCTTCCTACTCGTTTTTTCTACGGTTGCTGCTGCTTCTAAAACAGGCGTGTCCGCCTTCTTTGAGCTGTCACTTCCGCCAAGCGTTTTCATGGTCGGGAACAATAATACATCTCTGATTGCCGGAGAATTTGTCATCATCATTACCATTCGATCGATTCCAAATCCAATTCCCCCAGTTGGCGGCATACCGATTGACAATGCGTTCAAAAAGTCTTCGTCCGTATGGTTTGCTTCTGCATTGCCTGCTGCGAATGCTTTTTCTTGTTCTTCAAAGCGCATGCGTTGATCAATCGGATCATTTAATTCAGAATAAGCATTTGCCATTTCCCATCCATTTAAGAAAAATTCAAAACGCTCTACATATTCTGGCTGATCCGGCTTTTTCTTTGTAAGAGGTGATATTTCAATCGGGTGGTCCATGACAAATGTCGGTTGAATCAAATGCGGTTCTACATATTCTTCAAAAAAGAGATTTAAAATATCACCTTTCTGGTGTCTTGGCTCATATGCAATATGATGTTCATCTGCAATCTGTTTTGCTTCTTCTGTTGAATGTATTTCATGAAAATCTACATTTGCGTATTTCTTTACCGCATCTACCATTGTAATTCGCTCAAATGGTTTCGAAAGATCCATTGTATGTTCGCCATAAGTTATAATTTCTGTACCATTGACTTGTTTTGCTACATAGCGGTATAAATTTTCTGTCAAATCCATCATACCATGATAGTCTGTATACGCCTGGTATAATTCCATTAACGTAAATTCCGGATTATGTCTTGTATCTAATCCTTCATTTCGGAAGACACGTCCTATTTCATATACACGCTCCATGCCGCCTACAATCAATCTTTTTAAATATAATTCCAAAGAAATACGAAGCTTGAGGTCTTCATTTAAGGCATTAAAATGCGTTTCAAACGGTCTGGCTGCCGCTCCGCCTGCATTGGATACAAGCATTGGCGTCTCGACCTCTATAAAACCCTGTTCCTCTAAAAAACGGCGGATGCTGCTGATTACCTTCGAACGTTTGATAAAAGTATCCTTTACATCTGCGTTCATAATTAAATCAACATATCTCTGCCGGTATCTGATATCTGTATCTGTCAGCCCATGGTATTTTTCCGGCAAAATCTGCAGGCTCTTTGAAAGCAATGTTACCTCTTTGGCATGTACCGAAATTTCTCCTGTCTTTGTCTTAAACACATTGCCCTTAATGCCTAAGAGATCTCCTACATCAAACTTTTTAAAATCCTTGTAGCTGTCCTCGCCAACTTCGTCGCGCGCCACATAAGCCTGGATATTTCCCTGTAAATCCTGGATATTGCAAAAAGAAGCTTTGCCCATTACCCGCTTAAACATCATGCGCCCTGCAATCACAACTTCTTGGTTTTCCAATGTTTCAAACTGATCTTTAATCTCCATGCTGTGATGTGTCACGTCATACTTTGTAATTTGAAATGGGTCCTTTCCATTTTCCTGTAATTCCTGCAGCTTTTCTCTGCGAACTTTTAATAATTGATTCACATCTTGCTGCTTATTCTGCTGCTCGGCCATTCTCATTCCTCCGTTGAACTATTGTTCTATATATTTGACCTTTGAATCTCTAACACTTTATATTGGAGAACTCCTGCTTGTGTCTCTACTTCAACTAAATCCCCGATTTTATGTCCCAATAATGCACGTCCTACAGGTGACTCATTTGAAATTTTACCTTTTAAGCTATTTGCTTCTGTAGAGCCAACAATCTTATATTCTAATTCTTCATCAAATTCACAATCTAAAATTCGCACAAGGCATCCAACATTAATCTTATCCAGATCTACTTCTTCTTCTACAACTACTTCTGCATTCTTTAAAATCTTTTCTAATTCCTCAATACGTGCCTCAATATCACGCTGTTCATCTTTTGCTGCATCATATTCTGCATTTTCGGATAAATCGCCTTGTTCTCTTGCTTCTTTTATTTTTTGTGCAATTTCTTTTCGTTTTACCAGTTTTAAATCTTGTAATTCATTCTCCAGCCTCTGCAAACCCTCATACGTTAAAATGTTTTTCTTTTCCATTGCGTTTCAACCCTTCCTGAATTCCTGATCTAATCGATCTGTCGTATCTTCTATAAATCCTTCATTACTCACACCATATTCTCCTGGCTGTGGGAAAAGAATGCCTTCCACAACCAATGTATTATACCCAACAGGCACTCTAATGTCAAGGTTTTCGCCAATTTCCCACGGTTTTTTATAGACAGGCAAATATGTGATTCCTGGACGCAGACAGTATTTTGGCACTGCATCTATTCCCCGTTCAAAATCTAAAATTAAGTTTCCGCGAATACTGCCGGAAGATTTTGGAATCTGCTGCACCACAAGACCATGCTCCTCATACATATTGTCAATAAAATCCTCATAATAAGGAAACCTGTCTGTAACAAGCAATAAATAATTTAATCCCATAGCAAGCTGGCCCAGCACATGATGGATATCAAAATCATCCTCTTTACTTTGATTCGTATCCGCATCAATGACAACTAGCTCCAAATTCTGGTAAGAAACCTGCCTTTTTTCTATGATCTTTTCTAAAATGTTTCGTATTTGCAAAATACATGGATTCTGATAAGTCATAGGAGAGAAGCAAACGTCGCCTGTTTTGCTTAGTTCTTTTTCAACAGCCTGATCTTTGCATACACTTATTTGCTGCTTTTTGAGCCAATTTTTCCACATTTGAAAGACCTTTTCCAACTAATCACCCGCTCTCTCATTCATACATAGAACCAGCCCTATTTAGTATATGCGGCAAACCTCTCCATTAATTCCTCTAATTGCGCAAATGTTTCTACACTATTTAATTCACGGCGCATAACAGAAGCATGTTTATAACCGCTTGTATACCAAGCTGCATGTTTACGCATTTCGCGGATGCCTGTGTAAGTCCCTTTAAACTCCAACTGCATGCTTGCGTGGCGCAAAACCATATCAGACACCTCTCGCGCAGACGGCGGTGCTGCCTGTATTCCAGTTTCCAGCTCTTGCCAGATGCTGGAAAATATCCATGGATTTCCTTGTGCTCCTCTTGCAATCATAAATCCATCACACCCTGTCTGCTCTTTCATCTGTATGACATCTTTTGCTGTATGGATATCCCCATTCCCTATCACGGGGATTGTTACCGCTTCTTTTACTTGCCGGATAATATCCCAGTCTGCTTTTCCAGAATAATATTGTTCTCTTGTACGGCCATGCACTGCAACAGCCGCTGCTCCAGATTCCTGTGCCACATGCGCAAGCTCCACAGCATTTACATGTGCATCATCAAATCCTTTTCGTATTTTTACTGTTACTGGTTTCTGAATTGCCTTTACAATTTTTTCGATAATCTTGCCAGCCAAAACTGGTTGTTTCATTAAGGCTGAACCTTCTCCATTTGAAACAACCTTTGGCACTGGACAGCCCATATTAATATCTAAGATATCAAAGGGCCTGTCTTCTATTTTTTTTGCCATCTCTGACATAATGTCTGGATCTGCCCCAAAAAACTGCAATGATACCGGATGTTCCCGTCTATCAATTGCAAGCAAAGCTTCTGTATTCTTATTTTTATATAAAATCCCCTTGGCACTGACCATTTCCATGCACAGTAATCCTGCGCCTTGTTCAGCACATAACACGCGAAATGGCAGGTCTGTAACACCTGCCATTGGCCCAAGGATTAAATTACGTTCTAATGTAAGATCCCCTATTTTTAATTGATTCATTTTCATCATACTATCATACCGCGCTATCAAGTTTTTTTCCACTACAAAATCAATGTTTTATTTCGATATTTGATCATGATATTTAATGGTGATATTTTATCGTAATATTTTATAATGAGCCTTTCTGTTTTTCATAAATAAGCCGCATACCCTGTAAAGTTAGATTTGGATCATAAATATCAATGCTGTTTGTTTCTGTTGCAATCAGTTTTCCAAGACCTCCGGTTGCTACTACTTTTACATGTTCAAATGCGCTTTCTTTTTTCATATGATCAATAATATATTCTGTTTGCCCAATTTGACCATATACAAGCCCTGCCTGCATACTGCTGATCGTTTCCTGAGCAAGGATGGTTTTTGGTTTTACGATCTCAATTTCCGGCAGCTTGGCAGCCTCCTCCCATAAAGCTTGTGCACAAGTACGAATGCCAGGCGCTGTTACCCCTGCTACAAAGGCACCAGAAGCGTCTACCAGGTCATATGTTGTGGCTGTCCCATAATCTATGACAATGACTGGCCCGCCGTACAGTTCAAAGGCACCAACCGCATCTACAATACGATCAGCTCCAATTTGTCTTGGATTTTCTGTTGCGATCCGAATGCCTGTCTTTATTCCAGGAGCAACAATAATTGGCAGCACATGAATATATTTTAAAACAGAACTAGTTAAGGAATGCATCACATTTGGCACTACAGAGGACACAATCACTGCCTGGATATCGCCTGCTTCTATTTGGTTTAACAAAAGCAAATCTCGAATAACAATTCCATACTCATCTGATGTCCTGGATATTTTTGTTGTAATCCGAAACGTAGCCTCTAGTTTTTCCCCATCAAATACGCCTAATGTAATATTGGTATTACCTACATCCATTACTAATAACATTTTTTAGTCCTCCCCATATGCAGCATCTAGAAAAAATACCTTATAATGCATTTCCAGCGACTCCAGCAAATCCTGCTTTTGCTGTCTTAACTGTTTCATTTTCAAAATACTCCCGATTTCATCATAGGAAAAATCATCTTCCGCATATTCTGTACGAAACGTAAGATTTCCATCTGGATCAAAATAGAGCTGCAATGTCCCTCCTACATCTTCTGTATAAAGCACACACAAAATTTTTAATTCTTTTTTAATCTGATCGGGCAAATTAGAAAAATCTTCGTTTAAATAAAATTTTTTTGTATATGCGCTAGCCCCGCATAATACGATTTCATCCTGATACATCCTGAACCACCACTTTATGTTTATCCATATTTTTATATATATCCATAAATTCCGCGCACGGACACTTCCCCAGAAGACACCAGCCTCCTGGATTCCCAAGTATCTACCAAAAGCTCTCCTCTGGCTGTAATTCCCCGTGCTTTTCCCTCAAAAGGCTCGCGCGGGTCCAGTACACGTACAGACTGATTTAAGTTCACCATATAGGAATTATATTCCTTCACAAACTCTGATAAATCTTCGGAAGATAAAAATACCTCATAATAGTCTTCAAAATATTCACATATGCACTCTATCAATGCAGAACGGTTGATTCTCTTTCCAGATTCATTGTAGATGGATGTCGCTATTTCCTGAAGTTCTTCTGGAAATTCATGGACATGCACATTGATCCCTATTCCAATGACAACATGATTCACATAATCTATTTGTGCACTCATTTCTGTTAAGATGCCACTAACCTTTTTGCGGTTAATAACAATATCATTGGGCCATTTAATTCCCACCTTTACCCCTGATTTTTCTTCAATCCCTTTGCGTACAGCTAACGCTGCTACAATTGTCAGCATTGGGGCATTATTCGGATTTATTTCCGGACGGAGCAAAAATGTCATCGCTATAGCTGTACCTGATGGCGTTTCCCATTTTTTGCCGCGCCGGCCGCGGCCACTTATCTGATGATCGGCAACAACCAGTGTCCCATGCGGGGCTCCTTCCTCTGCAAGCTGCATTGCTTTTGTATTTGTCGACCCCATGGTAGGTTCATAATAAATTTTGTTTCCAATCCATTGTGTCTTACAGATACTTCGCAATTCATTTTCACTTAAAATATCTGGTGTGGATACAATATGATACCCCCGGTTTTGTACTGCTTCTATCTCATAGCCTGCAATTTTCAACTGATTAATTGCTTTCCATATTGCAGTACGAGACACACCAAATTTTTTACATAAATCCTGTCCTGACACATATCCATCTGTTTCTCTAAGCGCTGCCAGTATTTCAGCCTTCACGTAGTCTACCTTCTTTCATGACCTTCTCCGATGGTCTTCGCAAGTAAGATGATATCTGGTTCCGATATGGAGCTTTCCTTATTTCATTGTCGCAGCTATAATTGCTTTAATGCTATGCATACGGTTCTCTGCCTCATCAAATACAACTGATTGTTTTCCTTCAAATACTTCATTTGTAACCTCTAATTCCGAAATTCCAAATTTTTCGTATACTTCTTTTCCGATACTTGTATTCAAATCATGGAAAGCTGGGAGACAATGCATAAATATTGCGCTGTCTTTTGCGCCTGCCATTGCTGCAGCATTGACTTGGTATGGCTTTAACTCCTGAATACGTTCCTCCCATACTTTATCTGGTTCCCCCATAGAAACCCATACATCTGTATAAATAACATCCGCATCCTTTGTCGCTTCTTTTACATCTTCAGTTAACAATATGCTTGCTCCTGTTTCTGAAGCAGTTTTTTGACAATATGCAACTAATTTTTCATCTGGAAAATACTTTTTATTTGTACATGCTACAAAATGCATGCCAAGCTTTGCACATGCAACCATCAGAGAATTACCCATATTATAACGGGCGTCTCCCATATAGACAAGTTTCACACCCTGCAGTTTGCCAACGTGTTCTTTGATTGTAAGCATGTCCGCAATCATCTGTGTTGGATGGAATTCATTTGTCAATCCATTCCATACTGGGACGCCTGCATACTTTGCAAGTTCTTCTACAATTTCCTGTCCAAACCCGCGGTACTCAATTCCATCGTACATTCTGCCAAGTACTCTTGCAGTATCTGCAATACTTTCTTTTTTGCCAATCTGTGATCCCGACGGGTCCAGATAAGTAACATGCATCCCTAAATCATATGCAGCTACCTCAAAGGAACAGCGTGTCCGGGTACTCGTCTTTTCAAAAATGAGAGCAATATTTTTCCCCTCAAAATTACGGTGCGCAATGCCTTTCTTTTTCTTCTCTTTCAATTCAGCCGAAAGATTAATCAAATACAAAATCTCCTCTGGCGTATAATCTATTAATTTTAAAAAACTTCTTCCTTGCAGATTCATATGAATATTTACCTTTCTTCATTTCTTCTGCCTGCTTCTTTCTATATTAAAAAGCAGGCAGAAATTTTTCCTATTCTGTTTTCTATTACGTTTACATTTTGCAATTTTTATCTTCAGCTTTTCTCATTACCTACTTCAACAAGGGATTTTGCTAATCCGGCTATACCTTGGATTTCAGACGGAATTATGATTTTTGTTGACTTTCCATCAGCAGCCTTTGCAAATGCCTCAAGACTCTTTAATTGCAAAACAGCTGCATTTGGTGATGCTTCTTTTAAGAAACGCAGGCCATTTGCATTTGCCTGTTGAATTTTAAGAATTGCTTCAGCCTGGCCTTCTGCTTCACGAATCGTTGCCTCTTTATGTGCTTCTGCACGCAAGATTGCTGCCTGTTTTTCTGCTTCTGCATCAAGAATTGCAGATTCTTTCTTTCCTTCTGCAACAAGAATCGTAGATTTTTTCTCGCCTTCTGCTTTCAAAATTGCTTCACGCCGTTCGCGCTCTGCCTTCATCTGCTTTTCCATAGCATCCTGGATTGCCTGTGGCGGAATAATATTTTTTAATTCCACACGGTTTACTTTGATACCCCATGGATCCGTTGCCACGTCAAGAGATGCCCGCATCTTTGTATTAATCGTTTCTCTGGAAGTCAATGTCTCATCCAACTCCAGATCACCAATAATATTACGAAGTGTAGTTGCTGTCAGATTTTCAATTGCCATAATTGGATTTTCTACGCCATATGCAAATAACTTTGGATCTGTAATCTGAAAATATACGACGGTATCAATCTGCATCGTTACATTGTCTTTTGTGATCACTGGCTGTGGTGGGAAGTCAACCACTTGTTCTTTGAGCAGCACTCTTTTTGCAATTCGATCAATAAATGGAGCTTTGAAATGAATCCCAACTCCCCATGTTGCAAGATAACCACCCAGTCTTTCTACAACTACCGCGTGTGCCTGTGGTACAATTTTTATACAAGATACTAAGATCAACAGTATAATGACCACTAATAGGACTGGAATAATAAATATTTCCATATCATTTCCTCCTCTTTCAACTCTGATACAACTTTTCCTAAGACCGGAAAAGTGATACCTTTCTTTCATCATACTATAAGTAGACTGATTTTACAACCATGAAACCATGAAATTACTTGGAAACACTCAGCCTATTGGAAGTTTGCCATATATACAGATAAACAAAAAAAGGATGCCGCATCCAGGATAACGTATGCCATAATAGTATGTTTTCAAAAACAACTATAACAGCATACTTTCCACTTAATACGACAACCCTATCATTTTTTTAACTGATAAGAAACGATCATCTCTCTTGTATACGTTCTAATAAAATACATGGTTACCAATGACAAGCCCAGCATCCCCATTCACACGATGGAAAAATTTTGCCCCGCCTGTATTGTCAGATCCTGCAAGTGCTGCCTGAGCTGCGGATATACAATGTGTATAGTTTCCGTTCGAAAGTGCTCTTGACAAGGAACCATTAGCTACTGGTGAGAATTGCCCGCTTTGGTATACCACACCATAAATAGAATTTGGATAAGAACTGCTCTTTACACGGTTCATTACAACTGCACCAACTGCTACCTGTCCTGCATAGCTCTCACCGCCTGCCTCACAGAAAATAATTGCAGAAAGCAGTGTTAAGTCACTTGGCGATACCTGTACGGATTGGCTTACTGCTGGAGCAGTATTCGTACTTTGGCTGTTTGCAGCTGCTGTCTGGGCTGCGGCTTCTTGGGCTGCTTTTTGGCTTGCTGCAATTTGTGCCTGTTCTTCTTCTATTGTAATTGCTTTTCCTGTACCAAGTGCTACATCTACATAATCAGATGATACATATCCTTTTGTATCATTTACCTGTACTGCTACCCAGCCGTCTTTTTCTTTTTTATCTGTATTAACAACCAGCTTATCGCCTTCTTCTACTGCCCGCAAAATAGTAGCGTCTTCATCTGCCTTCTGGCGAATACGCAGTCCATCTGCTTTCACAGTTGCTAATGTGTCACATACTTTATTTGCTAATTTATATGCTTTATCTCCGTAAACACAATAATTGTTTTTTACATATCCTGTTACAGAACCAGATTTTACTTTGGTCCATTTCTTACCCTTTTTTAAAACCTTTGCAACATCGCCTTTACGAAGTTTTCCGAGTACCTCTGCATCTATATTATCAGACTTACGAATATTTAATGATTTATCCACGTCTGCCATTAATTTATTTGTCCATTTATCTTTTTCAGAAACTTTTTTATCTTTCTTATTTTCGTCACTATCTTTTTTATTTTTTTCTGTTTGATCCTGATTTTTTGTATTTGCTTTTTTCGTTTCTAATTTATTGTCTTCTGCTTTTTGATCGCTTTTGTCTGCTTTTTTCTTAGTTTCTGTCTTTTTCTCTTTGCTTGCTTCTTTTTTTGTTTCTTTTTTTGCTGTTTCTTTCTTTGTATCTTTTTCAGTATTTTTAGAAGCTGATTTCTTTTTCTCTGTACGATCTTTCTCTATAATTGCTGGTTTCTCAATCACAGATTTTCCAGCTACTGCGCTAGCTGCTACCTGATATGCGTCATTTTTTTCTATACTTAATGCCTGTGTAAATATTTCATTTATATATTCATCTGACATAACTGCCGCTGCTGTACCATTTTGCGTCATCTGTATGGTTTCTTCGGTCTGCATTATCGGTTGTTGGGGCAAGGCTGAAAATACAAGCGCTCCTGTCATACTCGCAACAGCGATTCCCTGTACCAGTCTCTTGTTTCCTCTCATAATAGTAAACCTCCGTTTTGTCCATGAATAAAACTTTATTTTTCTTTACGTTTTTAATAACGTTTTGATTCTATTTTATTCACTTTTATTAAATTTGTTACAACTTTGTTACGAATGCATTCTATCACGATGTTACAGATTTGTCAAATTTTTTTTGAAACTTTTTTTATAATATGTTTTGAAACACTTAATTTATATTATAAAATACAGGTTTTTTTATATGAATATAATTTCTACACAAGTCATTTTTTTATATTTTTTCTTAAAATTATGTCAAATTTTTGCAATAATTAAGGAACTGAATACTTACGCATCAGTTCCTTTTTGTTTTTTATATAATTACAAAATCAAGTTTCAAATTTGTAATATTTTTAATAAACTTATTTTTTTCTACTAATTCTTTCAGCTTTAGATTGTAAAATCTCTTTCATGATAAAATCTCTTTGAGGTTGCAATCTTTTTGAGTTTATCTTCTCTCTGAGGTTGCAATCTTTTTGAGTTTATCTTCTTTTTCAGCTTATCTTCTCTCTGAGGTTGCAATCTTTTGAGTTTATCTTCTTTTTCAGCTTATCTTCTCTCTGAGGTTGCAATCTTTTTGAGTTTATCTTCTCTTTGGTTTTATAATCTCTTTAGTAAAGCTTCTTTTTCAGCTTCATATCCTGGTTTTCCAAGCAATGCAAACATATTCTTTTTGTAGCTTTCCACACCAGGCTGGTTAAATGGATTTACTCCGAGTAAATATCCGCTTACCCCACAAGCAAATTCGAAAAAGTAAAACAGTTCTCCCAAATAAAATTCATTTTGTTCTGGGATCTTAACCATTAAATTTGGTACATTCCCATCTGTATGTGCAAGGATTGTCCCGTTCATTGCATTCTTATTAACAAAATCCATATCTTTTCCTGCTAAATAATTCAATCCATCCAGATCAACTGGTTCTTCTTGAATCTCAATGCGGCAACGCGGACTCTCAACATTTAATACCGTCTCGTACATAATCCGTGATCCATCCTGGATAAACTGTCCCATGGAATGCAAATCTGTTGTAAGATCTACAGATGCTGGGAAAATTCCCTTTTGATCCTTCCCTTCAGACTCTCCATACAACTGTTTCCACCATTCAGATACATAATGAAGGCTTGGCTCATAATTGGCAAGTACTTCAACCACTTTTCCTTTCCGATGTAAAATATTACGAATTGCTGCATACTGCAAAGCAGCATTATCTTCAAACTTACTTTCCAAAGCAAGCTTTCTGCCTTCTGCAGCGCCTTCCATTAATTTTGTAATATCTGCACCGCTTGCTGCAATTGGCAGTAAACCAACTGCTGTTAATACAGAAAAGCGTCCGCCCACATCATCCGGAACTACAAAAGTTTCGTAACCTTCTTCGTCAGAAAGTTTCTTTAATGCTCCTTTTGCCTTGTCTGTTGTCGCATAAATTCTCTTTGCAGCTTCTTCTTTTCCATATTTTTTTTCAAGCATTGATTTGAAAATACGGAATGCAATTGCCGGTTCTGTTGTTGTGCCGGATTTGGAAATCACATTCACTGAAAAATCTCTTTCGCCAATAACATCAATAAGGCCCTGTACATAAGAACCGCTAATACTATTGCCTACATAATAAATTTCCGGTGCTTTGCGCATTTCCTTTGTAATGTTATTGTAAAATCCATGACGTAAAAATTCAATTGCAGCACGCGCACCTAAATAAGAGCCGCCAATCCCAATGACGATAAGCACATCTGAATCTGACTGAATTTTTTGAGCTGCTTTTTGAATCCGGACAAATTCATCTTTATCATAATCAACTGGCAGATCAATCCATCCAAGAAAATCATTTCCAGCTCCTGTCTTTGATACAAGAACTTCTTTTGCGTCTCCTATTAACTTTTCCATAGAAACTACTTCTTCTTTACTGATAAACTCAACCGCTTTTGAGTAATCAAATGTAATTTTGCTCATGCTTTTCTCTCCTTATTTAATCATTAAATTATCTTTAATTCTAACAAAATGCAATAAAATCCGCAAGTAATTATGCAAATTTTACAAAGAATTTGTAATCGTTGTTACTTTTCACATATTACCAAACACTTTCTGCCTGGTAATAGCGATAAAAAAAGCTTGCTTGTAATAATCTTTTTTTATAAACACATTTCATCGTCACATGATTAATCAAATATTTCCTGTAAAACAGAATCTATCAGCTCCTCGTCCTTTTGCAGTTTTTTATTTGCAAGAGATACACGCATATTTTCTTCCTGACGGCTTTTTAGCAGCTGTGAGTTTTCTATCTTCATCTCTTTTGTCTCTGCTTGTGCGAGAACAACTGTTTGTCTTTCTGTTTCATCTGTATGATCTCTTTCATCTGTTTCTTGTGCATTATCATTTAATACGACATTTAAGTACCGCTGAAGCCAACGTCCTGCATAACTTAGTTTTTTATTAATCCGCCGCGTCTGTCCAATATGAATTAATTCAAAGACTATCGCTGCAAAAAGTAAGGCGGCTGTTATCAGTTGTAAATTTGGCATAATAAATGCCAGAACCTGCTCTAACATATCTCCAACTTCCTTTCCGCAGTACAGGCGCCTTGTTTGCCTGCATGCACATTGTTATCTATTAATATAGTAGATATCCATTGCAAATGCTGTCGAAGCCTGCATGTAAAACAGCTTGTTTATTGTGTTTTTTCGGTAAGAAATCCATTAAAACAACATCCATAATCTTCGCTTAATCCTACAATCCGATAACGTGCATTCTCCATTTTTATTTCACGTAAGACACGGTCAGATGTTTGGGCCTGTAATGGGCAAAGCCAAAAGATTACATTTTTACCAACATTCATTTCTGCAAGCTTATGTGACCAATTATTGATATGTCCACAATTTGGTAATGTAATCGCACGAATCTGATTTTCTACACAACGATAATGCATTTTTAGCTCTGTTACATGTCTCGTCAGACGAATATTACCTAAAAGCAGCATTCCAGCACGAAGTTCTGCATTTTCTGTACGATGGCATCTGCACACATCAGAATCATTGTACAGCATACATTTTAATGTACATCTTCCCTCATCTCCTTCAATATCTGCGTGGCAAAATTCTTCCTTATCCACCACAATTAAATTTAGGACACAATCTGTTTGTGAAGCAATAATCTCGATTGGGCTGCAAAATAAGGTCAGTGTATCCATTCCAGGATCACCAAAATCTTTTTTGAAAAACAGAAGCATCTTGTGAATCTCTCTTTCACTAAATGTATGAATCTGTTTGTTTTGTGTATACTGATTAAAGAAACGTTTGAACATACGCAAATCTATGCCAAAGTATCCCAAATAAAATAACATACGATTATTGATAATATAGCCTGCCTTTTTGACAGGAATACGATATCCTTCCATTTCTTCAATCAAATCTAAAATGTCTTGATCCTGGGATTCTAAATGATATCCTGGATATAGTAGCTCCCTGTTTATATTCTCAAACTTTCTACTATTACCGTAAATAAAGTAAAAATTTTTTACAGGAGAATTTTTCAAGTACAAATATGGAGATTTTAAAAATTCAATGACTTCTGGATCTTCATATCCTCGCATTAATATTGTCTGAACAATTGAAAAACGCTGAATAGGCGATACATAAGGAAGAATTACGGTATCTAACCTACTGCGGTGAAGCACATAAACCAGTCTTTCTGCATCCTCTATCGAAAATGCACCTAAAACCAACAGATCAATTGGCCCTTGATCACAAAGAATCTGTTTGATTCCGTTTCGCCTGTTAATATGCCAATTATTATGGCTCATTTCGCAAGAGTAAGCATAACGGATCTGCTCTTGCACTTCCTTGTCCCATGTACATCCAGTCATAACAACTGCGTTTGATGTATTTTCAAATAAATATCGAAATAATCTTGTATCCATATTACGCACCTCATTTTTCCACTCTAAACACCTCATTTTTTAGCTAACTACAATATCTGTTTTATATTATATTGTATTCTATTCCAATCTATTTACAAGTACTTTTCAATTAATTTTTGTATTAATTGCAGAAATTATTTGACTTTTGTTCATTTTGGATTAATAC
This sequence comes from uncultured Eubacterium sp., assembly GCA_947385105.1. Taxonomy (GTDB): domain Bacteria; phylum Bacillota; class Clostridia; order Lachnospirales; family Lachnospiraceae; genus Eubacterium_J. The sequence goes on along the minus strand of CANDJR010000010.1, from coordinate 4,573 downwards.
TAGAAGAAATAGATTTTTGAGGAAGGATTTCAAATGAAAAAAATTTTATTAACTGGCGGGGGTACAGCTGGTCACGTAACACCAAACATAGCTCTGCTGCCTCGTTTACGAGAATCAGAATTTGATATTTCTTATGTCGGCACTTACCATGGAATTGAAAAGCAGTTAATTGAAGAACAAAATATACCATACTATGGGATTTCTTCTGGAAAATTACGCCGTTATTTTGATTTGAAAAATTTATCAGATCCGTTTAAAGTTGTAAAAGGAATTGGACAGTCGATTCGTCTCATGCGTAAATTAAAACCAGATATTGTATTTTCCAAAGGTGGTTTTGTCTCTGTACCTGTAATTATGGCTGCAAAATTCTGCCATGTGCCGTCCATTATCCATGAATCAGATCTCACACCTGGACTGGCAAATAAAATTGCCATACCAAATGCCACAAAAGTATGCTGCAATTTTCCAGAAACGTTACAATATTTGCCAGAAGGCAAAGCAGTACTAACAGGCTCTCCTATTCGAAGTGAGTTATTAACTGGAAATAAGGAACGAGCACGTAAACTTTGCGGCTTTGACAATCAAAAGCCTGTACTGTTCATTATTGGCGGGAGCAGCGGCTCTAAATTTATCAATGATACAATCCGCGGCTTATTGCCGGAATTATTAAAAACGTATCAAATTATCCATATGTGTGGAAAAGGTAATATAGAAGAATCGCTCAATCATACAGCTGGATATAAACAATTTGAATATATTGGCACTGAATTAAATGATATATTTGCACTTGCTGACCTTGTTATTTCTCGTGCAGGCGCAAATTCTATCTGCGAGCTTCTTGCTTTAAAAAAGCCAAATATTCTCATACCATTGTCTACAAATGCCAGCCGTGGGGATCAGATCTTAAACGCACAATCATTCGAAAAGCAGGGATTTAGTGTTGTAATAGAAGAAGAAGTGATAACGCCGAACAAATTTTTAAATATGATCCACGAAACATATCATAATAAAGAACGTTATATACACGCCATGCAAACAAGCAAAGTATATGATTCTGTAGAAAAAATTGTATCACTCATTGAAGAAGTGGCAAAATAATACTTAAATACACAAATTTTCATGAGGCTGCCATACGAAGTAAACACATACAATATCAAATCGTGCGCAATAGAAAGTGCCCTGCATATTGCATTGTTTTTTACTTTATGCGACAGCCTCATCCCATTTTTCTATTTTATCTGCAGTTTTTCGCAAATAGCGTCTTGTTCTTCGTCCGTAAATTCTTCGTGTGTCCAATTTAACAAGTCATTATTCTTCATTCCAACATAGCGTGGAATTAGGTGCATATGGAAATGAAAAACAGTCTGTCCGGCCACTTCGCCGTTATTTTGTAATACATTTAATCCATCGCATTGTAATTGTTCTTTCATGTGTGATGCCAGCTTCTTTGCTAATGCTGCTGCCTTTGCCAGTGTTTGCTCATCGATTTCATATAGGTTTTTACAATGATTTTTTGGTAAGATTAATGCATGTCCTTTTGCTGCGGGATTTACATCCAAAATAACTTTAAAGTCATCGTCTTCATAAATTGTTCTTGATGGAATCTCTCCTGCAATAATTTTGCAAAAAATACAATTTTCTTCTCTCATTTTTTTCTCCTTTTCCCGATTGATTTTCTTGATTAAATTTCTTGATGGATTTTCTTTTTCTTGTTTTCTATTACTTTTTACTATTTTTTATAAAAGATACATAGCTTACCTATTGTTACTTTTTAATCTGTCTTTTTTATATTTATATTTCTAATTTGTTTTAATACTAATACATAATTCTTAAAAAATTTCACACCTACCCAAAATATAAACTACGCCTTACGTATTTATACATCAGATAAGATTGTCTTCAGATATCAAAAATGCTAATACTTAAAAATATTTTCATAAGGAGCAAATATATGAATTCATTGGATTATCAAAACATTTTTCATGAAATCAAAAATACGATTACTTTGGTGAACAGTTCTATGCAGCTGCTTGATAAAAAGTGCCCCACCTTAGAATCCGAACCCTATTGGAATAATATGAAAGCTGAAATTACTTATCTCAAAAACATGATTTTGAAAATATCACAAGCAGGCAATATGACGAATCTTCAAAAAGAACCTGTAGAACTAAATTCATTCCTAAAAGATCTTTGCAATTGTATGAAGGACACATATCCAGATTTACACTGGAATTTACATACAGATCCTGCACTGCCAGTCTTACACGCAGATGTAACAAAACTACGCCAAGCTATTTTGAATTTGTTAAAGAATTCTGCCGAGGCACAAAACGGTTCCGGATACGTTACCATTGAAACACATGCATCAGAATCTAACATCAAAATATCAATTACTGATCATGGTAAAGGTATCCCTGCAAATTTAGAAGATCGTATTTTCGATTTATTTACTACTACAAAGGAACATGGTACCGGACTAGGACTTGCTATCACCAAACATATTATTGAAAACCATAATGGTGAGCTTATTTTAAATAACCGTCCTGGTGATGGTTGTACTTTTTCTATTTTCCTGCCTATTGATTCATAACAAAAGCTTATCTATTTTCTGAAAGTGCTTCTCCAGTCTGCTCAAAGTCCAAGCTTTTTTATTTAGGATCAGCACTTTCAGAAAATGGCGATGCCATGATTCTTATGTAACTTCAGAAAAACTATGCAAAATCAAATATATCATCAAGCATGCGCAATGTTTTAAAATTTCCTTTTGCTGTCAGATCACCTGTCATAAAAGCTCTTTGAAATGTCATTTTTCCAGCTATTATACGCTCTAACACTTCTGTCGTCACTTTTGCGTACACATCAATATTCTCTTGTTTGCCATAACTGCATTGGAGTTTGTCCTGATCCACGTCTATCGTTAATGGCTTTTTCTTTCCTTCAATAATAAACAAATATTTTGCTTTGAAATCTGTTTGCGGTTTAAAGTGTTTTTCAAAATCTGCAAGATATGACTCTGCGTCATCTTCCTCCTCTGTTTTATCTAACAACCCTTTAAATTTATTTGCTAATTCTTCAATATCCTCTTTTTGTTTCTTGACGTAAGTATCATTAGATACATATTTTGATAATTGCTCACTTTCTTGCGGTGTGAGTCCTAAATCTTGTGTCCGAAGTACTGTTTTAGTCACTGCCTGGTTACTAGTTGGCAGGCTTTTCATTTTCTGTGTAATTGTACGGTATAAATTTTCTGCTTTCTTTTCAATGATCAAAGAATAATCTTGATTCATTTCAAAAGTTAGCAAATCTGCTACATACCCACATAAGCCAGCACATGGCAGCCCTCCTAATATCTCCCATGCATTTGCAAGTGTAATTTCTCCTTCACGTTCTCCATAAGTGGTAGACATGACAACTGGCTGCATATAGGTCTGGCTGATTTTTTCTTTATCACCATACAACCAGCATGCGTCTAAAAACTGCTGCATGTACCCACCAATGCCAAGCCATTCAACTGTTGTAGCAAGAATAATTCCTTCTGCATCTTTAATTGTTTGTGGAAGTGTAGCAATGCTGTTCTTCTGCTCATAAATATTATACCGTTCCACAGTAACACGTAATTCTTCTAATACTTCCTGCATTTTATTAATTACATATAAGGTAGGATCATCTAAAACACCTCTACCACCATAATAAATATTTACTCTCATATATTAATACCTCTCATTTGTATGCTTTTCTCCAATCTCCCTCACCTAGTATATAAACTTTTGCAAATAATTTCAAGCATCCAAAGGCTTTCTATATAAAAGTATACACAGGAAAAATCCGCCAATTGCTCCTCCGATATGCGCCCAGTTATCTATCCCTTCACTGACAATACCATTATAAAGACATAGTACGATTAAAAATAGCAAACCTTTGGTTGTAAGCCCTGCAAATTTTCCTCTGTTGCGGATTGCTATCCAAGCTAAAGCTGCAATCATTCCAAAAATTGCACCTGATGCTCCAACGCAAACTGCATACTCACCCGTTTGAATCATGATAGAAAGAGAAAGCAGACTTCCTGCGATACCAGCCCCAAAATAAATTAGCAAATATTTAAAAGAACCAACTGCTTCTTCTAACTTACCACCAGCTGCTGCCAAAAGCAGCATATTATTTGCCAAATGCTGTGCTCCAAAATGTAAAAACATTGCTGTAAAGATGCGATACCACTCACCCTGATAAATAAGTAAAGGCGGATAAAGTGCTCCATATGTTATCAAATCATTTCCGTTTAAAGTATCTGCAAAAATCTCCATGTAAACCCAAAGTACTACATTGACAATAACTAACAACCCATTTACAATTGTACGTTTTGTTCCATCCACGCGATACAAAATTTTATTCCAGCCTGTATACTCCAAAATTTATTTTTCCTTCTATTTTTATTTTCCTTCTATTTTTGTTTTTCAAATAATTGAAATTTATCATATCACATTCCCTGAAAAATCTCAATATTGTAGAAGTTATTTCAAAATTTAGCCTGAATTATTCACAGCTGTGCCGTGAAAGTGGCTGAAAGCCACATAGT